>CAYJCI010000282.1:0-2885 GCA_964368595.1 uncultured Desulfovibrionaceae bacterium | reverse complement strand
TGCCAACCGCCAAAAGTATAACAAAATTTTAATCTAAAAGCATCAAGTTTTTTGTGCATTTTCAAATTAGTCTTAATGCAAAAGTTTACTAAAAGCGACATTCTTAACACACCATACATATTACACTGAAATATCAGAAGTTTTACCCTAAGTTAATGATACAGACATGTTGAAACTTTGTTAAATATATTGTATTATTAAATTGCATGTGTTGCATAGTAAGCACAACAATATATGAGGAGTTCATATTTATGCATGATTTAAATACTGACCAGCATGAGAAAAAAGAAGAAGCAAACACACAAGCTAAAAGTAGGCGCACCACAACTTCAGCTAGCCACCATGCAGATGATCAAGCAATCAAATGCACAGCCCAACAGATGAAGGAGCTCTCTTGCCCTTCATTATACGTTAACCGTGATATAAATTGGATTGAATTTAATGCAAAGGTGCTACAAGAGGCTTTTCAACCACGCGTTCCGCTACTAGAGCAATTAAAATTTTTAAGCATATTTTATAATAACTTAGATGAATTTTTCATGGTTCGCGTGGCAAACTTGCTTCGCCAATATATTAATCATGTGCCAAATCAAGCTCCAGATAGAGTGCAACCTGCAAGACAGCTTGCAGAAATTCGCCGCCAAACTTTGCGCCTTACAACTCTTGCTCAAGACCATTGGCGCAAAAAACTTATGCGCCAGCTTAATGACCGTGGAGTGCGCATTACTCGCTATGCTGATTTATCACGTAAGCAGCAGAAATTCCTTGATGATTATTTTGCTGATGAAATTTATCCCATATTAACTCCGCAGGCCATTGACCCAAGCCACCCCTTGCCCATGATTACCAATTTAAGCCGCAATCTTATTGTGCAACTGTTGGATAAGCATGGCATTACGCGCTACGCAAGGATCAAAAGCCCCAACAATATGTCCCGCTTTTTATTTACACCAAGAACCAAGGATGCCAAGGATTATGCGGCCTTGGGCTTTTCTGTAAACACTCGTGATAATGATATTGTATTCCTAGATGATTTAATCTTACAACATTTGCATACATTATTCCCAGGGCATGAGATTGTAGCTACTGGCTTTTTCCGCATTACTCGTAATACTGATATTGAAATTGAAGAAGATGAGGCCGATGATTTGCTTGAAGCTGTGCGTGACCTTGTGGATCAACGCCGCTTTGGTGATGTGGTACGTGTGGAGGTATCAGACGAGATGCCCACAGATTTAAGAAATTTTCTGGTAGAGCATCTAGAAGTTCAACCCTTCCAACTATATAAAGTCAAAGGCCCCATGGCATTCTCTGAAATGATGGAGCTATATGGCCTTGACCGTCCAGGCCTAAAGGATGAAAATTTTGTGCCATTTGTGCCCCCTGTTTTTAGAGAAGAGGGCGACTCACACATGTATGAGCACATTGCCGCCAAGGATATTTTGCTCTTTCATCCATATGACAGTTTCTTGCCTGTGCAGGAATTTATACGCATTGCTAGCGTTGACCCTGGCGTTATTGCTATTAAACAAACGCTTTACCGTGCTGGTAGTTCTTCACCCATAGTTGATGCACTTATTGATGCAAGACGTATGGGCAAGCAAGTTACTGCTGTGGTTGAGCTTAAAGCCCGCTTTGACGAAGAACGCAATATCACCTGGGCTGAAGAAATGGAAAAGGCAGGCGTGCACGTTGTTTATGGTGTGCCTGGCATGAAAATTCACGCCAAACTCTGCCTTGTAATTAGGCGTGAAGCAAGCGGTGTTCGCCGTTATGCGCACATTGGCACTGGTAATTATAATCCATTTACTGCAAAAGTTTATACTGATTTGAGCTTATTTACGGCTCATCCTGAGATTTGTGCTGATGTAAGTGATATTTTTAATACCATGACTGGCTATGCAGAAAAGGAAGATTATAGGCATCTATTAGTCTCCCCTCACAGTATGCGTAAAGGAATTTTGCAAGCCATTGAAGCTGAAATTGAAAGCCACAAAGCCCATGGCAATGGCAAAATAATTATTAAATGCAACCAATTGGCAGATAAAGAATGCATACAAGCCCTATACATGGCCTCCATGGCTGGGGTGAGGGTAAGCGCTCAGGTGCGTGGTGTGTGTTGTTTACGGCCTGGTATTGACGGCATTAGTGATAATATTTGCGTAACCTCATTGGTTGGGCGTTTTCTTGAGCATCCACGCGTATTTTATTTCAATAATAATGGCGATTCACGAATTTATATGGGCAGTGCTGACCTTATGCCACGCAATCTTGACCGCCGTATTGAAACCCTTGTGCCCATACTTGACCCTGATTTGCGCGAGCAAATTTATCAAGATATTTTGGAGCCGCATTTTAATGACACAGCCAAAACCTATCGCCTTCATGAAGATGGTAGCTATGCACGTAAAAAGGCACAACGTGGCAAAAAGCCTCTGAATGCACAAGAATATATGTTAAATGTACGTGCAAAATCATAGGGTAAGCCATGCTAACATCACCAATCATTGAAGAATCCTTGGAGCATGGGAAAAATGTTGCCCATGCAGCTTTACAAATATTTTATGGCCTTAAGCACTTACACAAGCTAGATGAAGAATGGGCAAAAATATTGCAAAAAGGAGCAGAACTGCATGACATTGGCTGGCTATATGGCAAACGTGGGCATCACAAAGCATCTGCTGCCATGATTCGTTCTGGACATGTGGAAAAAGTACCACAAGACATTCGCCCACTTGTGGCAATGGTTGCTCGCTATCACCGTCGCTCTGAGCCTGCCGATAGTCAATGGCGCTTTGCTGGCCTTTCGCCTAAAAAGCAAAAAGCCATGCGCTACTTAGCTGCAATTATTCGCCTTGCTGATGCTCTTGATTTTAGCCACAGTG
>CAYJCI010000281.1:0-2885 GCA_964368595.1 uncultured Desulfovibrionaceae bacterium | reverse complement strand
CACTGTGGCTAAAATCAAGAGCATCAGCAAGGCGAATAATTGCAGCTAAGTAGCGTATGGCTTTTTGCTTTTTAGGCGAAAGGCCAGCAAAGCGCCATTGGCTATCGGCAGGCTCAGAGCGACGGTGATAGCGAGCAACCATTGCCACAAGAGGGCGAATATCTTGTGGTACTTTTTCCACATGACCAGAACGAATCATGGCAGCAGATGCTTTGTGATGTCCTCGTTTACCATATAGCCAGCCAATGTCATGTAGTTCTGCGCCTTTTTGCAATATTTTTGCCCATTCTTCATCTAATTTGTGTAAATGTTTAAGGCCATAAAATATTTGTAAAGCTGCATGGGCAACATTTTTCCCATGCTCCAAGGATTCTTCAATGATTGGTGATGTTAGCATGGCTTACCCTATGATTTTGCACGTACATTTAACATATATTCTTGTGCATTCAGAGGCTTTTTGCCACGTTGTGCCTTTTTACGTGCATAGCTACCATCTTCATGAAGGCGATAGGTTTTGGCTGTGTCATTAAAATGCGGCTCCAAAATATCTTGATAAATTTGCTCGCGCAAATCAGGGTCAAGTATGGGCACAAGGGTTTCAATACGGCGGTCAAGATTGCGTGGCATAAGGTCAGCACTGCCCATATAAATTCGTGAATCGCCATTATTATTGAAATAAAATACGCGTGGATGCTCAAGAAAACGCCCAACCAATGAGGTTACGCAAATATTATCACTAATGCCGTCAATACCAGGCCGTAAACAACACACACCACGCACCTGAGCGCTTACCCTCACCCCAGCCATGGAGGCCATGTATAGGGCTTGTATGCATTCTTTATCTGCCAATTGGTTGCATTTAATAATTATTTTGCCATTGCCATGGGCTTTGTGGCTTTCAATTTCAGCTTCAATGGCTTGCAAAATTCCTTTACGCATACTGTGAGGGGAGACTAATAGATGCCTATAATCTTCCTTTTCTGCATAGCCAGTCATGGTATTAAAAATATCACTTACATCAGCACAAATCTCAGGATGAGCCGTAAATAAGCTCAAATCAGTATAAACTTTTGCAGTAAATGGATTATAATTACCAGTGCCAATGTGCGCATAACGGCGAACACCGCTTGCTTCACGCCTAATTACAAGGCAGAGTTTGGCGTGAATTTTCATGCCAGGCACACCATAAACAACGTGCACGCCTGCCTTTTCCATTTCTTCAGCCCAGGTGATATTGCGTTCTTCGTCAAAGCGGGCTTTAAGCTCAACCACAGCAGTAACTTGCTTGCCCATACGTCTTGCATCAATAAGTGCATCAACTATGGGTGAAGAACTACCAGCACGGTAAAGCGTTTGTTTAATAGCAATAACGCCAGGGTCAACGCTAGCAATGCGTATAAATTCCTGCACAGGCAAGAAACTGTCATATGGATGAAAGAGCAAAATATCCTTGGCGGCAATGTGCTCATACATGTGTGAGTCGCCCTCTTCTCTAAAAACAGGGGGCACAAATGGCACAAAATTTTCATCCTTTAGGCCTGGACGGTCAAGGCCATATAGCTCCATCATTTCAGAGAATGCCATGGGGCCTTTGACTTTATATAGTTGGAAGGGTTGAACTTCTAGATGCTCTACCAGAAAATTTCTTAAATCTGTGGGCATCTCGTCTGATACCTCCACACGTACCACATCACCAAAGCGGCGTTGATCCACAAGGTCACGCACAGCTTCAAGCAAATCATCGGCCTCATCTTCTTCAATTTCAATATCAGTATTACGAGTAATGCGGAAAAAGCCAGTAGCTACAATCTCATGCCCTGGGAATAATGTATGCAAATGTTGTAAGATTAAATCATCTAGGAATACAATATCATTATCACGAGTGTTTACAGAAAAGCCCAAGGCCGCATAATCCTTGGCATCCTTGGTTCTTGGTGTAAATAAAAAGCGGGACATATTGTTGGGGCTTTTGATCCTTGCGTAGCGCGTAATGCCATGCTTATCCAACAGTTGCACAATAAGATTGCGGCTTAAATTGGTAATCATGGGCAAGGGGTGGCTTGGGTCAATGGCCTGCGGAGTTAATATGGGATAAATTTCATCAGCAAAATAATCATCAAGGAATTTCTGCTGCTTACGTGATAAATCAGCATAGCGAGTAATGCGCACTCCACGGTCATTAAGCTGGCGCATAAGTTTTTTGCGCCAATGGTCTTGAGCAAGAGTTGTAAGGCGCAAAGTTTGGCGGCGAATTTCTGCAAGCTGTCTTGCAGGTTGCACTCTATCTGGAGCTTGATTTGGCACATGATTAATATATTGGCGAAGCAAGTTTGCCACGCGAACCATGAAAAATTCATCTAAGTTATTATAAAATATGCTTAAAAATTTTAATTGCTCTAGTAGCGGAACGCGTGGTTGAAAAGCCTCTTGTAGCACCTTTGCATTAAATTCAATCCAATTTATATCACGGTTAACGTATAATGAAGGGCAAGAGAGCTCCTTCATTTGTTGGGCTGTGCATTTGATTACTTGATCATCTGCATGGTGGCTAGCTGAAGCTGTGGTACGTCTACTTTTAGCTTGTGTGTTTGTTTCTTCTTTTTTCTCATGCTGGTCGGTATTTAAATCATGCATAAATATGAACTCCTCATATATTACTGTGCTGACTTTGCAACACATGCAATTTAATAATACAATATATTGAACAAAGTTTCAACATGTCTGCATCATTAACTTATGACAAAACTTCTGATATTTCAGTGTAATATATATGGCATATTAAGAATGTCGCTTTTAGTAAACTTTTGCATTAAGACTAATTTGAAAATGTACAAAAAACTTGATGCTTTTAGATTAAAATTTTGTTATACTTTTGGCGGTTGGCA
>CAYJCI010000280.1:0-2887 GCA_964368595.1 uncultured Desulfovibrionaceae bacterium | reverse complement strand
AAGCGGCGGCTAACACAATTTGAGCAAAGCTCAAATTGTGCGCCACGAAAAACAAGCAGGAATTGCGTTGCGTACGATTTACGTAAGGTTCGTAAACTCACCACGTAAAAGGCTTTGCCGCCCGTTGGGTCGAACTTCCTGCGACTGCAAAGCGGTGTTTGGAGTGGGCATGTCTTTTTGAAAAACACAATAGCTAAGTGTCGGCTAACTTAATCGTCAAGTTCAGCACAAGCTAGTTCAAATTCTTTTTGGCTAGCTTGTTCTTTTTTAGGCTTAGGGGCAAAGTTTGCTTCATCATAAGCATCAACATCTTCGGGCTTAACTTCAAAAACTGGCGAAAATTCAGCATGCCCTTGTAAATTACTCAAAGCACCATCTTGCAAAGGTAGCGCCATCAAACCTTTATAAAATTTACCATCTCCCATGCTTATATTATATGCCTTTGCCCCCACAAAACCATAAGTTTTATAGTGATATGGATAACCAAGGATTATCATGGCTTTGTGCCCTAATTTTTTTGCGGCTTCTATGGAATGCTCAATTAACTTTCTGCCTAGGCCTTGCCTATGTAAATGCGGTGAAATACACACAGGCCCAAAGCTAATAGTCTTAAATTCTTCACCATTAGCTAAAACAATTTTAGAGTGAGTGTAAAAAATAGCCCCTTCTACCACGCCATCAACCTCTAGTACAAAGGCTAATTCCTTTATAAAGTCTTCATGTTGCCTCATTTCATGCACCACAAAATGTTCATGTGCACCTGGAAAATATAAATTCCAAAAAGCATTTCTTGTAACTTCCTCAACACGCATGAAATCTTTTTCTTGTTCATTTCTAATAGTTATTTTCATAGCATCTCCTAAAAAGCCCTCACAAATTTCTTTGCAAGGGCTTCTTTAGCTAAATTTAATTTATAAGACTTACTAAACTGCTGATTTAGGCCTACCAACGCAAAAGTATGCAAAGCCATGTTCAGCCATGGTTTGGGCAGAGTATAAATTACGCCCGTCAAACATAATAGGTGCTTTTAACAAAGCCTTTAAATCTTCAAAATCAGGGTTGCGGAATTGATGCCATTCAGTTGCAATTAATAAGGCATCAGCACCTTCGCAAACGGCGTACTGGTCTTGGATTATCTCCACCAATTTATTATCAGCCAAAATATTGCGAGCATTTTCATGGGCAACTGGGTCAAAAGCTTTAATAATCATACCATGGTCGGTAAGCTCTTTAATGATGGTAAGGGCAGCAGCCTCACGCATGTCATCAGTATTAGCCTTAAATGCAAGCCCCCAAAGTGCCAGAGTTTTGCCTTTAACTCCGCCTTGAGGTTCAAAATATTCAATAATTTTTTTAGCCATGCTCTTTTTTTGGCGGGCATTTACATTTTCAACAGCGTTTAATAACTCTGGCTCAACACCAGCTTGAGTTGAAGTATAAATTAATGCCTTAACATCTTTAGGGAAACATGAGCCACCATAACCAAGACCTGGATAGATAAATTGATAGCCAATGCGAGAATCTGAGCCAATGCCCATACGCACATCACGCACATCAGCACCAACCTGCTCACAGATGGTAGCAATCTCATTTATAAAAGAAATTTTAGTTGCTAGCATGCAGTTAGCTGCATACTTAGTCATTTCAGCACTGCGCACACCCATAACAATAATTTTACCATTATTACGGGTAAATGGTGCATAGAGTTCACGCATGGTATTGGCAGCATTTTCAGAGCTTGTACCAATTACCACGCGGTCAGGCTTCATAAAGTCAGAGATTGCATCGCCCTCTTTCAAAAATTCAGGGTTTGATACAACTTCAAATGCAATGTTGGTTTGGCGCTCAACCAATTGTTTTTCAATAAGAGCAGTAACTTCATCAGCTGTGCCTACAGGTACTGTGGACTTATCAACAACCACAAGCTCATGCTTCATATACTTGCCAATATCAGAGGCAACAGCATGAACATACTTCAAATCGCAAGAGCCATCTTCATCAGAAGGAGTCCCCACACAGATAAAGGCAACGGTAGCATTTTCCAAGCCTTCTTCTAAAGATGTGGTAAATTCAAGTCGCCCATCGGCGTAGCTTCGCTTCACAATCTCTTCAAGGCCTGGCTCAAAAATATGCACATGTCCTGCTTTTAAGCGCTCAATAACATTAGGATTAACATCCACACAAACAACATTATTGCCCATGTCAGCAAAGCAAGCAGCACTCACCAACCCAACATAGCCAGTACCAACGATACAAATATTCATAATACCCTCATATCATATAGCATTTACTTAAAATATTATTAAATCAAACTGCACTCATCATTATATTAAACAAGCACTTGACGAGAGTTGCAATGCTTGTTCAAATAACGCGTGCACAAGCTGCACTCTATACATAATCACATTTTTACGCAATGGAAGAATATGACATTAAATTTCACACCCTTAACAACATCACAAGAAATGCAAGCATGGGATGCGGCAAGCATTGCCCTTGGCATACCTGAATTTACACTGATGGAAAATGCCGCCCGTGAGGCATTCTATGTGCTTGAAAAGCTAAAAGGCCCACTTGCAGGTAAATATATTTTACTGTTCATGGGTAGTGGCAATAATGGTGGTGATGCAGCTGCCCTTGCTAGGCATTTGAATGATGCAGGGGCATATCCGCTGATTTTGCATACAAAAAAGCTCAAAGATTATCCGAAAACCACAGCAGAACATGCTAATTTAGCCAAAGCCTTAAATATTCCTTTTGTGAAATTGCCCAAGTGTGATGAAATTAATTTAGAAGAATTACTACCGCAAGAGTGGCATAAACCATATATTATTGTGGATGGCCTGCTAGGAACTGGCTTTACCCCACCGCTACAACCACTTTTTGA
>CAYJCI010000279.1:0-2906 GCA_964368595.1 uncultured Desulfovibrionaceae bacterium | reverse complement strand
CATATTCAATATGAGCAACTGTGGCATCAATGCCAATCTTGTTACGCTTAAAGTCTATAATACGATAAAGACGCTTAACACCGCCACCACGACGACGCATAGTAATGCGACCATGATGGTTGCGTCCGGCCTTTTTATTAAGACCTTCTGTAAGTGACTTTTCAGGGGTGCTTCTGGTAATTTCCTTGAAATCGGAAACTGTCTGGAAGCGACGCCCAGCGGAAGTCGGTTTCAACTTACGGACAGCCATAGCTTACACTCCCTCGAAAAATTCGATTTTATCGCCGGGATTTAAGGTCACATATGCCTTTTTATACCCGGGTTTACGACCAACGATGCGGCCCTGACGTTTACGGTCAGAAGGTGCCTTTGAAACAACGTTAACCGCTACAACTTTAACATTAAAAGCATGTTCCACTGCCTGCTTTATCTCAATCTTATTAGCCTTTGGGTGAACAAAAAATGTCACTTGCTCGGCCTCTTCCTTAAGGAAGGTAGTCTTTTCAGTAAGCAGGGGCTTAAGAAGTACTTGTGTAAATTCCATACGCTCCCCCTACTTTTCAAAGCGTGCATGCACAGGGGCAACAGCACTTTCTAAAAGTACCAATTGCTTATGACGCAAGATTTCGTACACGCTAAGACGTTCAGGTGTAGTAAGTGTTATGCCGGGTATGTTGCGCACTGATAAGCTAAGATTTTGGTTATCATCTTGAGCTACGATAAGTGCTTTTTGTAAGCCAAGGTCAGTTGCAACTTTTGCAAAAAGCTTGGTTTTAATTTCCGGCAACTCAATGGCTTTAACAACCATTAAATTTTCAGCAGCCAAACGTGAAGAAAGAGCCATTTTAAGGGCTAGCGCACGAACCTTGCTATTAACTTTAAAGCTATAGTCACGAGGTTGTGGCCCAAAGGTTACACCGCCGCCACGCCAAATGGGTGAACGGTTGGAGCCTGCACGAGCACGGCCTGAACCTTTTTGACGCCAAGGCTTGGCACCACCGCCAGAAACATGAGTCCTTGTCTTGGTAGCATGTGTACCTGCACGCTTAGCGGCAAGTTGCGCACGCACAACAAGGTTTAGTATTTCTGGTCTGATCTCCACTTCAAACACAGAAGGCTCAAGGGTAACTTGACCGCTTTCCTTCTTGTTCTGATCATATATTTTCACAACAGCCATTGTGCTTTCCTCTATTGCTTGGTAACCACAACCAGGCCATTTTTGGGGCCGGGCACGGAACCTTTTACAAGGATAACATTATCTTCAGGACGTACATCAACAATGGTTAGGCCAAGTTGAGTAACGCTTTCGTTACCCCAGTGACCAGCCATCTTACGTCCCTTAAACACACGGCCGGGGAAGGTATTGTTACCTATGGAGCCGTTGTTACGGTGTACCTTTTCACAACCGTGGGAGTCTTTAGAACCAGCAAAGTTCCAACGACGCATGCGCCCTTGGTAGCCTTTACCAATGCTTTTCCCAGAAATTTTCACGATGTCGCCCGCGGCAAAAAGCTCAACGGTGAGTTCATCACCAAGGCTTTGTGTTGCTGCATCTTCAAGACGAATTTCGCTTAAATTGCGATAAAGCCCTTTACCGGCTTTAGCAAAATGCCCTTGCATGGGCTTGGTTACGTGCTTTTCTTTAGCTTCTTCAAAAGCTATTTGCAAAGCGTTATAACCGTCCGTATCCATTGTCTTCACCTGCGTAATGGGGCACGGGCCTGCTTTAATTACCGTTACGGCAATAGCAGTACCATCGCTGGCGAAGATGCGGGTCATGCCTAATTTGCGACCCAAAATTCCCATTTTCTCAGCCATTTCGCCCTCACTAAAGCTTGATTTCTACGTCCACGCCAGCTGGCAAGCTAAGCTTACCAAGAGCATCAACGGTTTGTTGCGTGGGTTCGAGTATGTCCATAAGACGCTTGTGGATACGCATTTCAAATTGCTCACGGGACTTTTTATCCACATGCACCGAACGGTTTACGGTGTATTTGTGAATGTTGGTGGGCAGAGGAATTGGCCCTGCTACACCTGCACCCGTATTGCGTGCTGTATCAACTATTTCTGCCACAGCCTTGTCGAGGATGCGGTAGTCGTACGCTTTTAGCTTAATACGAATACGATCACTGCTAACTGTTGTCATTTGCCTATCTCCATTTTGAACTGCTTGCCCTTAGCAAGCTCCTTCGCATACATTAAAATAATCTTAACGAAGGCTCCGCATTTTATGCGGTTAACCCCAAGAGGGGACGTTTACCTACCCTGAAATTCAAGGCTAAACTGCTACAGTAATTGGTGATTTGTATCAAAAAAAATGCCCGATGAACCAATAAGCATCTTAACAAAAACAATTGTTTTTGCGATACATCCCAATGTTCAACCGAGCTTATGAGCAGGAAATTCCTGCAAAGAATGGCTTCGCACAGGGTCACCAAACGGGGAAAAACTCCCCTATTCACCTTACAGCCCGGGTTCACCAATAAATGGCGTGGCTCCACTCTTGGGCTGGAACGGATCGACAATGTCGGCATTTGGTAACGCCTGCATGTCAAATCCTGACTTACTTAAGCCAGAAACGTTAAGGGTAGACTCAACCTACCCTCCCCCTACCGTCCTAGGGGTAAGCTTTCAATGAAAGCTTGGCTCATGCCACATTGTTAATTTTATTAACTTTTGCGGCTTACTTTGTTTGCCGTGGCATTCAAAGTTTTGCAACCTTGGTAAAAGCTGCGAAAGGCAAGATACAGAGTACCGGGCTAAAGGTCAACTACTTTTTTTATTTTTTTTGAATTTTTTATTCTTGTCACTTCATATTGCCATTTAAAGTATGTTCTTTAAGTATATTTGGAGCACATACAATGAGCTTGACTAATAGCAATGCCCTTGCAATTTCTACAAAAAAA
>CAYJCI010000278.1:0-2923 GCA_964368595.1 uncultured Desulfovibrionaceae bacterium | reverse complement strand
AGTGGGCGGCCTTGGCTAAAAGTGGATTAATATTGTTTTCATCAAGGCGCAGGGCGTGTTTTTCGATTATAATTTCTGGATTAAGCTCTAGTAAAATTTGCTCAAGGGCATCTACTTTGAGCATTCCAACATGTTTTGGCATATAATATTGACGGTTTAGATTGCTAGCATCTACCGTATCATCATCAATAAGCAAAAAATTACTCACTCCACTACGTGCAAGAAGTAGGGCGCAGTTGGAACCAAGCCCACCCACCCCAGCAATACCTACGCATGTGTTGGATAATTTTTGTAATTGTTCATCCTGCAGATATTTTTTTAAGCCTTGTTTTAGCATTTGATTAGGACCTTATTTTTTAAAAATAAAATGTATTACAACACCGATAAACAATAAAATTATACCAACCAGAGCAAAAACCGCTGATATATCAGTTAATTCAGCCACAAAACCCATAACGGCAGGACCTATTAAAACTCCGGTAAAGCCCAGTATGGTCACAGTGGATATGGCAATATGCACGGGTACTTCGTCTTGCTTTGCAGCAAATGAAAATAATTGCGGTACGGCATTGGCTAAGCCAAGGCCAGTACAGGCAAAGCCCATGATTGATAATGTGGAGCTATCACCAATGAGCACAATAATTTGCCCAAGTGCCGCCAATATTAAGCCATAGATTAAAACTTTTCTCACCCCAAATTCATGGATGAGCCTATCACCAACTAGCCGCCCAATGGTCATGGTGGTTGCAAAAAACACAAAGGCCATACTGGCTTGAGCAGGGTCTACCTGCCTTTGGCTAATTAAAAATATTGCCGCCCAATCAAGCACAACTCCTTCACTCATATATAGTAAAAAGCAAAGCGAACCCACAACCAACACTATGCCACGAGGGATGACGAATTTAGCATTATCATTCTTCTTGCTAGCGAATGGCAAAAGGTGCGGTGAGCAATAAAAAAACACAATACCAATGGCAAGGCAAGTTAGGATAATTGTGCTTAAAAATGGGCTAAGGTTAAGGCTCAGTAGGGCAATCATGCTCAATGCCCCTAAAATATTGCCAAGGCTGTACATGCCATGCATGGCGGACATGAGCTTTTTGGGGTAGGCATTTTCAATTATAACTGCTTGAATATTTACTACAATATCTGTAATTCCTGACATCATGCCAAGCATAAATAAAAGTATAGCACAAAGCCAAATATTCTTGGTTATACTTACAAGCACTAGCAAGATGAAAAACATGGGTATGGCAAGTTGTAGGATGCGGCGGCAACCGAAGCGCGAGCTCAAACCACCTGCAAAGGGCATGGCGCTTAAAGCACCAAGTCCAACACAAAGTAGTAATAGACCCAAAATTCCTTCACTTATGGCAAGATTTTCCTTAATATAGGGGATGAGCGCCCCCCATGCCGCAACGGCAATGCCTAAGAGGATAAATGTCCAATATGCGGCGAAGCGTATTTGTGGTCTTAGTAAATCTATCTCTTTGTTTTTCATAGTATTATTGCTGTATGTATTAAATGTTGCTTAAAAGTGAAATTGACGTAAAATTTAAGCACAATTTTTTATTGCAAGGGAACAATATGTCAAAGCCCCATGATAAGCAATTTTTTGTATTAATTATAAATTCTTTTGTGAATGCTTTTTTGGCATTTGCAAAAATATTTGTTGGTTTTTTATTTAGTAGTCAGCTACTTATAGCAGATGGTATTCACTCGTTATCTGACTTGTTGACGGATTTTTTCTATATTGTGGGCTTAAAATTAGCTAAAAAGCCCAAGGATGATGTGCACCCATTTGGGCATAGTAACCTTGAATATGCATCATCACTCATAGCCTCCGTAGTAATTTTTATTATGGTATATGAGCTAATTACTGAATTTTTAGATGATTTGCCTGATCTTGCTACCAGCGTGAGCTTCTTTGTTCTTGCGGTTTCGGCATTTACCTTCATTGCCAAGTTACTTCTCTCTTATTATGTGCTGTATCAAGCCAAGAAGCTTGATTCACACACACTAGAAAATAGTGGCCTTGAATCCAAGGCAGATGCATATTCTACGCTTATAGTAATTGCTGGGCTTTTGCTTACATATGTGGGGCTTGAATATGATATTTTATGGCTTGTGTATGCGGAAAAGGTAGCAACATTATTTATTATTTTGATACTGATAAAAGCTGCCTCAGAAATATTTTTCAACAGCTTGGTAGGCATTGCAGGTAGCATAGCCCCTGAAGAAATTAAGCATAAATATACACAAAAGATTGAAACTTATCTTGCCGAAACTAGCTGTAATTTTACATTAAAAGATCTAATTGTAATAAAGCAAGGCATTCATTATGATTTAATTGTAAGCATTAATTTTGAACAAAGCATACCTTTGAAACAGGCTAGTGAAGAAATTGCGAAATTTAGAGAGTTTCTTAATTTAGATGATACTAGCAAAAAGGTGGATATTGAATTTTCAGCATCAACTAGCTAAGGATTTTTTGCTGGATTTTTATGCATAAATTTTTAGAGGGGTAGGCTTTTATTTGGTGTAAACCATCTTAAAAAGCTTACCCCTCTTAAATATAATTACTGTAAAACTTCTAAAGTTGCTTCAGCTATTTGTAATTCTTCATTAGTTGGAATAATAAGCACAGGGATTTTTGACTCCGCAGTGCTAATGGCTCTTGCGCCAGCTTTGCGTGTGCCATTTTCTTCCGTATTTAATATAATGCCAAGTGGTTCTAGGTCTTTACAAACGGCAGCACGCACAAGGTCGTCATTCTCGCCAATACCTGCAGTAAATACTATGGAATCCACACGCCCAAGCAAGAAGAAGTATGAGCCCAATAGCTTTTTAATGCTTCTGCTTAGCATATTAAAGGCAAGCTCTGCCTTTGCATCACCCACTTCACGCATGGCGTGCAGGTCAC
>CAYJCI010000277.1:0-2926 GCA_964368595.1 uncultured Desulfovibrionaceae bacterium | reverse complement strand
GCATTGTCAAGGAAGCTTGAAAGCATACCTGTTAGCCAGAAGTACATGTAGTTAACTGGCTGACCATTGTCAGATACCATTTGGATGAGTGGAGCAAGAGCACCGCTGGTGCCAGCTTGCAAAATCTTAATGGCAGGAATCATACTGATGAAGATACCAAGGAATAGTTTGGCAACTTCTTCAATTGGGGCCCAGTTAAAGCCGTTTAAGTCGCGGCATTCCTTGGTTGTAAGCTTCCAAGAAATGGCGGCTAATACTAATAATAGGAAGTCACGAAGTAAGTTTTGGCCTTCTAGCGGTACGCCGTAAATGTTCACGGCTTCGCCCATCTTTACAAGACCAGACATAAGCACAGCACCAATAACACCAACTAGTAAGATAAAGTTTACCTTACCATCAAAGCCAAGCTTTTCGCCTGTTTGCATGCTGGCTGGAGGTTGTGGGCTGCCTTCTTTCTTATAAAGCATGGTATCAACAACAAAGTAAATACCTAATAAAGCAATACTTAGCACAAGCATTTGCATAAATAAAGCAGAGGTTGTCCAGAAGAAGCTAACACCCTTTAAGAAGCCAAGGAATAATGGTGGGTCACCAAGCGGAGTTAAAGAACCACCAATGTTAGCTACAAGGAAGATGAAAAATACTACTGTATGTACTTTGCTTTCGCGGTGTGCGTTAGCACGAATTAGAGGGCGAATTAAAAGCATAGCAGCACCAGTTGTACCCATCCAACTAGCTAGAATTGTACCCACAGCTAAAATACCTGTGTTTACAAGTGGTGTACCAACTAAAGAACCCTTTAGACGAATACCACCAGCAACAGTAAACAATGAGAATAATAAAATTAAGAATGATACATACTCAAGCAAAATGGTATGCAAAAATTCATATAATGTAATGGAAAAACCATAAACAATGCCACAAGGCACAAGGAATGCTAGCCCCCAAAAAATGGAGATCTTACCAAAGTTATGATGCCAAAAGTGCGGCATTGCCAAAGGCATGATGGCAATTGACAACAGCATACAAGCAAATGGTATTACCCATATTGCTGAAAGCTCAGCACCAGGTAACACTGGGTGACCTGCTCCTGCTGCAAGAGCCATGGATGGCATAAGTACAGCCATAAACATTAACAAAGATGAAACAATTCTTGGCATAAACTTCCTCCTAAAAAATGAACCGCCACGCAAATTTTGCATGAAAGTCAAAAAATAACCCCTGCAAACTACCTTTCTACGCATTTATTTGCAAGTTTATTTACATATGTTTTTGAATTATTTTGCATGTTTTTTTATTCACAAATCTTAACACCTTAAAATATTACTTAAAACATTTAGCTTGCACATAAAGTTTTTTTTTGCCACAAAAGGAATTAAGGAGATTCCAAATGCCAAAAAACCCTACTCCAGCACGCCTAGCACGCATTGAGAGCGTACTTATGCAACGCCAGCCAAGCCTAACCTTGGTGCTTGCCAATATTCATGACCCACACAATGTTTCTGCTATTTATCGCTCATGTGATGCTTTTGGCGTACCAGAGGTTCATCTATATTATACGGATACGGCCTTTCCTGTCTTAGGGCGTAAAACCTCTGCCTCAGCTCGCAAGTGGGTGGATACTGTGCGTCATAATAATAAAGAAGAATTATTAACCGCCCTTAAGGCAAAAAACATGCAAATTCTTGCCACATCCTGCACGCCTGTTGCAAAACCCTTGCGTGACTGGGATTTGTCAAAACCCACAGCTATTATCATGGGCAACGAGCATAGTGGTGTAGCTAAAGAATTAATTGATGAAATTGATGGGGAGATTTACATACCCATGCGAGGCATGATTCAAAGCTTTAATGTATCTGTAGCGGCGGCTGTGCTCTTAGCAGAAGCTGCAAGACAAAGGGAGCTTTGTGGTATGTATGATGATAAGTGTTATGATGATGAGGAATATGCTAAACGCCTTGCCCTCTGGATTGAAAAATAGCAAAAGCCCACCCTGCCCTTTGCAAAGGGTGGGGTGGGCTTCATCATTAAATCGTAAGCCAGTATTTATGCCAAAGGCTAATTTATAGGCCAAAAAGTCCCATATCTTCCTTTAAAATACCCTCAGCTACCTTTTTATTATCAATTTGATAGGTGCCATTTTGCACTTGATCACGTAAAGCGGCCACTTTTTCTGCACGCACGTCTGGGGTTTCATTGGCAACACCACGTGCTTGAGCCATCATCTTGGCATCGTCAGAAAGTTGAACTTTATCACCTTGGGCGGCGGCTACCTTATGAGCTTTAGAACCTGCCTGTTCATTTGCTGGTGCAACCTGCTCACTTTGTTGACGATAAATATTTAAAGGGGCTTGTGTTCCGTCATTACTAATCTTCATAATAATCTCCATATATATAAAATTGACACATCAAGCAAATATAATAATTGATATGCAATTGCTATACCATACTTTTATCTACGGTTTTTAATGTTATCTGCCAAAGCAAGTGCAAAGCCTTAGTTTGCTCCTCCTCATCCAACATGGTTGGTGAGTCTTGCTTATTATCAGGCATACGCAAAAGGCGTAAGTGCTCCTCCCTCAATGGGGCAGGTGCAGGATAAGTTAACAATACATCGCTACCAAGGGCTGTGCCCAATTGTTCTGTAATGTCATCAACCATAGGATTGTCAGTCCCTGTGAAGATCAACCTTTCGTATAGCTCTTTAGCTACCCTCAACACAGCAGCTTTACGTTGCTCTTCTGGGTCTGGGCAATCCTCCCCTGTTTCTTGCAATCGATTACGGCGAAATCGTGCTAAACGCCGTGCCGTAAGCATTTGCAACTCATAATGCTTTTGCATCATGCGAAATTGTATGCTATTATTTCCCATTTCCATCCCCTCAATCTAAAACTATCGGACATGAAATATATTACTTTAGAGAAAA
>CAYJCI010000276.1:0-2929 GCA_964368595.1 uncultured Desulfovibrionaceae bacterium | reverse complement strand
TTGGGTAATTTTAAAATATTTATCTTTTTCCTTGCACCTTCGTCATAAATTTTTTCCTTATACGCACGGCCTCAAGGCCGCTTACGCAGGAAAAAATTTTCTTCCTCGGTGCAAGAAAAAATCTGAAAATATGTTCAAAATTCCCCAAAAACCAACCACTCGGGTTTTTACTCCGTGCTTCGCACTACATAAAAACCCAGTGCCCTTTGGGCTTTTTTAGTTGGTGCGTTGATTTTGGGTTTAATTGTAAATTTAATACTTACCTAAAATATCCTGAAGGGATATTTTAGGCGTTAAAAGTTTTTAAGGGATGGGGGTCTGGGGGAAGGGAAATTTTTTCAAAAATTTCCCTTCCCCCAGAAATCTCTAAAAAATAAAAAGGAAATAATATGGCAACATCGGTGATAATTTCTGGAGCATGTGGTCGCATGGGCAAGACTTTAGTTGAGCTTGTGCAGGCTAGTGATGATTTTAAATTGGTTGGATTGCTTGAACATGGTGATTATGTTCATTTAGTGTCCAAGTATGATTGCATGGTTAGTGCTAAGCCTGAGGAAGTTTTTGCCAAGGCTAGGGGGGCTGTGGTGATTGATTTTACTTCACCTGAGTCTAGTCTATCTATGGCTAAGCTTGCGGCTGAGCATGGCGTTTTGATGGTTATTGGCACAACTGGATTTACTGATGAGCAAAAGGCTGAGCTTGCAGGTTATGCAAAGCAGACTCCCATTTTTTGGGCACCAAATATGAGCATTGGCGTCAATGTACTTTTGAAGGTTTTGCCCGAATTAACGAAGATGCTTGGTGAAGATTATGATATAGATATGGTTGAATTGCACCACAATAAAAAGAAAGATTCACCAAGTGGTACAGCGCTTAAGCTTGCTGAGTGCTTAGCTGAGGCTCGTGATTGGGATTTATCTGAGGTTGCGTGCTATCACCGTGAGGGTATAATTGGTGAGCGTCCTAAGAAGGAGCTTGGCATTCAAACCATACGAGGTGGTGATATTGTTGGCGTGCATACCATGTATTTTATGGGTGCAGGTGAGCGCATTGAGGTTACCCATCAAGCACATTCAAGGGAGACATTTGCCCAAGGTGCTTTAAGAGCTGCCAAGTGGCTTGCTAAGCAGGATGCTGGCGTAGTGTATAATATGCAAAATATTTTCTAATTTAGTTTTAATTTAAGTAGTTTTTATAAACTGCATAAGCCTCTTTTTGTGGTGAGGCATGGATTTGAGAAAGCCTATTTGAGGTTAAACATATATAAGCCCCTATTTTAGGGGCTTATTTATTGATAATGTGCGATAAATTGTGTTGGACAATGCTTTGTAAAGTTAGTGTGAATTGAAATTCACAAGATATTTTCTAGATTTTTTATTGTGTTTTTTTTTATATTTGTGTAGAATACCATCATTACAGCATATTATTACTGGTAAGTATGTAAAAAGATATAACAATTTTTTTACAGATGTGCTAAGTTATTGATTATATAAGTGGGGTTAACATGCCGCAAGTAGCAGCTCGTATTAGTAGTGATCAAGAGCGTTGGCTTAAGGATTATTTTCGTACCAAGAGTGCCGGAGCAGAATTCATTCTGCCTTGGGCTGTGGATACGTTTTTTAGAGCCATTTCAGCTATTAAGAGCATTTTTAGTCCTGCCGAACTTAAGGCCATAGTTGAGGCGCATAAAGACCTTAAATTATTGCCAGATCATACTCGCCTTTCATATTTGCATTTAAGGGTAATGGATGCCTGTGATGTAAATAATGTGCATGTAAAGCATGGGGCTGCAAAGACCCATCTTGAAGCCAAGATTAAGCGCCTTGATGATACACAAGCAACTGCCCTTATGGTTTGGGCGTCGGCTTTTTGGGTGAGTAAGAATTGCTCTGCCGATAGCTTGGATGAGTACATTAAGGCATATTAAGCCCCTAATCTTAAATTGAATAATCCCACAATTCGTGAAGCTTATAACCTTTTAAATAAAAGGTTTGAGTTAGCTTGTAGTGATGCGCCAAGGCTATGTGCAAGGGTGTTATTATCGCATGTGCTAACTGTGGATAATGTATACTTGTCAACTCACGCGCTTGAAAGTATTGATGATACACAATGGCAAGAGCTTGATGCGCTAGCTAAGAGGCATGAATGCGGGGAGCCTTTAGCCTATATTGTAGGTTATAAGGAATTTTATGGGCGTAAGTTTTTATTAAATTCTCATACGCTAATTCCAAGGCCAGAAACTGAGGACGTGTTAGAAGCGGCCTTAGCAGCAACAGCTGTAGCTAATGCCTATTTTTTAGATATAGGTACTGGTAGTGGGTGTTTGGGTTTAAGTTTTGCCGCTGAGCGCTTAGATGCTTCAGGCATATTGCTTGATATTCAGCCTAAGGCTTTAAGCATGGCGCATAAAAATGCGAAAAATTTAGGTGTATTAGAGCGAATAAAACTAATAAATGCTGATTTGCAAAATTTACCCTTTGCAAATGAGAGCTTTGACCTTATAGTGTCGAACCCTCCATATGTTAGTGAGGGTGAGTATAAAGAGCTTTTGCCAAATGTGCGCGATTTTGAGCCTAAGATTGCACTCGTGCCAAGTGTTATGCCTCATGAAAGTGATGAGCTTGGCCTTGCGCATATTAAAAGCATAGCACATTTTGCCCCCATGCTATTAAAGGCTGGTGGTGTATGCATAGTAGAGCATGGTCAAAGCCAAGCTTGTGCTGTGCGAAATATTTTTAATGCAAATAAAAACTGGTCTAGTGTTGAAACTCGTAAAGACCTGTCTTTATTAGAAAGATTTTGCGTCTGCAAAAAAAGTTGAAAAAAACATAATTTTTTGCTTGCCAAGACTTAAAGTTTTCAGTAAATATCCCATTCGTTGCTGGCGTAGCTCAATTGGTAGAGCAGCTGATTTGTAATCAGCAGGTTG
>CAYJCI010000275.1:0-2932 GCA_964368595.1 uncultured Desulfovibrionaceae bacterium | reverse complement strand
CAGTATCGCCAATTAACACATTTTTATTTTTAATTTCATCTTCATTATGCAAGGTGGCACGGCTAACCATTACCCCGCCCACATTGACAGGCTCAAGCCAAGCCACTGGCGTTAAAACACCTGTTCTGCCCACTTGAATTTCAATGGATTTAAGCACAGTTTGCACCTGCATGGCAGGAAATTTAAAGGCAACAGCAAAGCGCGGGGCACGAGCAGTAAAGCCAAGCGCCGCCTGAGCCTCAAGATCATTGTGCTTTACAACTGCACCGTCAATTTCCATGGGAAAGTTTTCTCTATTTTCCTGAACGTCATTGGCATATTCGAAAACAGCATTTGGCCCT
The DNA here is from genome assembly GCA_964368595.1 of uncultured Desulfovibrionaceae bacterium. Taxonomy (GTDB): domain Bacteria; phylum Desulfobacterota; class Desulfovibrionia; order Desulfovibrionales; family Desulfovibrionaceae; genus CAYJAD01. Next base: position 2,591 of record CAYJCI010000275.1, on the reverse strand, counting down.
GTGCAAATCTGGCCTTTTGGTGGTGTGGCAAAACCAAACTTTACAAGACCTTGCATAAGCTCACTATGTTTTTGCCAAGGAGAAGCTTTTGCAAAATTTACCTGCCCCACTCCATAAGCAAAAAATCGCAAAGGACGACTTGCCGTAACACTAACATCAAGTTGACGCACAGCACCAGCAGCAGCATTACGAGGATTAGCAAAAACCTTATTGCCGTTGGCTTCTTGCTTGGCATTAAGCTTTGTAAAATCATCTTTATTAATGACAACTTCACCGCGAACTTCTAAAAGCGAAGGCATATCCTCCGCTGCCAAAAGCCGTAAAGGAATATTTTTAATGGTTCGAATGGCCTCAGTTACGACTTCACCAACTTCACCATCACCACGAGTGAGGGCATAAGCCAACTCACCATGCTCATAAACAAGCTCCAAGGCTAGACCGTCAAGTTTTGGATCACACCAAAATTCAAAGCTTTCTTTATTACCAAGCTCTGGCAAAGCTCTTTGCATCTTGGTTACAAAGTCCTGCCACTCCGCCCCATTAAATACATTATCAAGGCCATACATGCTAAGGCTATGCGCCCTCTTTTCCAGCTCACTAAGCAAACCACCGCCCACACGACTGGTGGGCGAATTGGGCAAGCGATAAGCTGGAAATTCTTCTTCAAAAGCCTGTAATTTCTTAAATAATGCATCAAATTCAGCATCAGAAATTATAGGTGCATCAAGAGTATGATAGCGATAATTATGCTCATGTAATTCATGCACAAGCTCTTGCATGTGCCGCAATTGCTCGGCGCTTGGTTTATTCTCACCTAAACTCATAAATTAAGCTCTAAACTACCACAAAGCCTTTGATGGATTACCAAATGTACCAGTATAACGCTGTAAAAATTCATCATTATTATAATTATGCAATTGTGTACCAAAGTGCTCAATGGCATAGCTTGCAGATGTTGCACCAACTTTTGCGGCTTCAAAAACATCCATACCAACGCATAAGCCTTTGAGCAGTCCAGCGCGGTGAGCGTCCCCTGCACCTGTTGGGTCAAGCACTTTTTCAATCTTAACGGCTGCTACTTCCTCAACCTTGCCTTCACCCATTACCAAGGAACCTTTTTCACCAAGTGTAGTAATGCAATATGTAGGCATGGCTTGAATTTCTGCAGCAGTTTTACCAGTTTTTTGGCTTATCATTTCAAGCTCATAATCATTGATAGTCAAAATATATGCGCCTTGAATGCCACTTAAGAGATCTTCAGCCTCAAGTACTGGCAATTGTTGGCCTGGATCATAAATATAACGCACAGATTTATTTTTATAATACTCAACCAAGGCACGCATATCATTAAGATTACCAGGTGAAACTATGGCATAATCAGCATCATTATTTAAATTTGGAAAGCTGTACTTACAAGGTAAGCTCATGGCACCAGGATAAAAACCTGTGATTTGATTATTGTCTAAGTCAGTAGTAATATAGCATAAAGCTGTAAATAATTCATCATCTTGCACAATACCATCAAGCGGTAATCCAAGGTTTTTCATATGGTCAGCATAAGGGCCAAAATCACGACCAACCGAGGCAAGTACAAATGGCGCTTCACCTAGCAAACCAAGGCTATAGGCAATATTACCAGCACAACCGCCAAACTTTTCTTCCATACGATCAACCATAAAACTAATGCTAATCATATGTAGCTTGTCTTGCACTATGGCATCCTTAAACTTACCCTGAAAGGTCATAATCCTATCAAATGCCATAGAACCTGAAATATAAATTGCCATAATATTATCCTTTTTTATGATTTTATGGGAGTTTTCTGGGGATTTTCTGGGGGAACCTTTTTTGTGAACAAAAAAGAGTTCCCCCAGACCCGCTTCGCTCTCTATTTGTGTAAGGTTCATTCTTCGCCTAACACAAACGGCTTTGCCGCCCTTTGGATAGGCCTCCAAAAAAAACTTTAATGCCCTAAACACTTACCCTTTGGGTAAGTGTTTAGGGTTTTCATAATTTTACACAATTTATAAAGCTTTCAAAAATAGTAAGATGCAAGGAAGTGGGAAATTTTAGGAGGGGAGTTGGGTCTTCCCCCAATGACCCGACTAAAATTTTTCACTGACGCAACAGATGCTAATTTTTCAACGCTTTATCTATTAATTTCCTAAATCTAGTAAATATATACCTGCTCTCCACCGGTCCTGGTGAAGCTTCAGGGTGATGCTGCACAGCAAAAATCGGCAGAGTTTTATGCGCAAAACCCTCTAATGTATTATCATTTAGATTAATATGTGTTACTTCAACATCAGCAACATTGGATAAATCAACGCAGAATCCATGATTTTGTGAAGATATTTCCACATGTCCAGTTGTTAAATCTTTAACAGGGTGGTTGCCACCATGGTGACCAAACTTTAGCTTTGTTATTGTACCACCAACAGCACGGCCTAAAAGCTGATGCCCAAGGCAAATACCGGCTGTGGGGTAAGTTTTAATTAGCTCTTTAACTATGGCAATTTCTTCAGTTAATACGGAAGGGTCTCCAGGACCATTGGAGAGGAATACTGCCTGTGCTCCAGTGGCTTTAACGG
>CAYJCI010000274.1:0-2932 GCA_964368595.1 uncultured Desulfovibrionaceae bacterium | reverse complement strand
CCGTTAAAGCCACTGGAGCACAGGCAGTATTCCTCTCCAATGGTCCTGGAGACCCAGCCGTATTAACTGAAGAAATTGCCATAGTTAAAGAACTAATTAAAACTTACCCCACAGCCGGTATTTGCCTTGGGCATCAACTTTTAGGCCGTGCTGTTGGTGGTACAATTACAAAGCTTAAGTTTGGCCACCATGGTGGCAACCACCCTGTTAAAGATTTAACCACTGGGCATGTGGAAATATCTTCACAAAATCATGGATTCTGCGTTGATTTATCCAATGTGCCTGATGTGGACGTTACACATATAAATCTAAATGATAATACATTAGAGGGTTTTGCACATAAAACTCTACCGATTTTTGCTGTGCAGCATCACCCTGAAGCTTCACCAGGACCGGTGGAGAGCAGGTATATATTTACTAGATTTAGGAAATTAATAGATAAAGCGTTGAAAAATTAGCATCTGTTGCGTCAGTGAAAAATTTTAGTCGGGTCATTGGGGGAAGACCCAACTCCCCTCCTAAAATTTCCCACTTCCTTGCATCTTACTATTTTTGAAAGCTTTATAAATTGTGTAAAATTATGAAAACCCTAAACACTTACCCAAAGGGTAAGTGTTTAGGGCATTAAAGTTTTTTTTGGAGGCCTATCCAAAGGGCGGCAAAGCCGTTTGTGTTAGGCGAAGAATGAACCTTACACAAATAGAGAGCGAAGCGGGTCTGGGGGAACTCTTTTTTGTTCACAAAAAAGGTTCCCCCAGAAAATCCCCAGAAAACTCCCATAAAATCATAAAAAAGGATAATATTATGGCAATTTATATTTCAGGTTCTATGGCATTTGATAGGATTATGACCTTTCAGGGTAAGTTTAAGGATGCCATAGTGCAAGACAAGCTACATATGATTAGCATTAGTTTTATGGTTGATCGTATGGAAGAAAAGTTTGGCGGTTGTGCTGGTAATATTGCCTATAGCCTTGGTTTGCTAGGTGAAGCGCCATTTGTACTTGCCTCGGTTGGTCGTGATTTTGGCCCTTATGCTGACCATATGAAAAACCTTGGATTACCGCTTGATGGTATTGTGCAAGATGATGAATTATTTACAGCTTTATGCTATATTACTACTGACTTAGACAATAATCAAATCACAGGTTTTTATCCTGGTGCCATGAGCTTACCTTGTAAGTACAGCTTTCCAAATTTAAATAATGATGCTGATTATGCCATAGTTTCACCTGGTAATCTTAATGATATGCGTGCCTTGGTTGAGTATTATAAAAATAAATCTGTGCGTTATATTTATGATCCAGGCCAACAATTGCCAGTACTTGAGGCTGAAGATCTCTTAAGTGGCATTCAAGGCGCATATATTTTGACTATCAATGATTATGAGCTTGAAATGATAAGCCAAAAAACTGGTAAAACTGCTGCAGAAATTCAAGCCATGCCTACATATTGCATTACTACACTTGGTGAAAAAGGTTCCTTGGTAATGGGTGAAGGCAAGGTTGAGGAAGTAGCAGCCGTTAAGATTGAAAAAGTGCTTGACCCAACAGGTGCAGGGGACGCTCACCGCGCTGGACTGCTCAAAGGCTTATGCGTTGGTATGGATGTTTTTGAAGCCGCAAAAGTTGGTGCAACATCTGCAAGCTATGCCATTGAGCACTTTGGTACACAATTGCATAATTATAATAATGATGAATTTTTACAGCGTTATACTGGTACATTTGGTAATCCATCAAAGGCTTTGTGGTAGTTTAGAGCTTAATTTATGAGTTTAGGTGAGAATAAACCAAGCGCCGAGCAATTGCGGCACATGCAAGAGCTTGTGCATGAATTACATGAGCATAATTATCGCTATCATACTCTTGATGCACCTATAATTTCTGATGCTGAATTTGATGCATTATTTAAGAAATTACAGGCTTTTGAAGAAGAATTTCCAGCTTATCGCTTGCCCAATTCGCCCACCAGTCGTGTGGGCGGTGGTTTGCTTAGTGAGCTGGAAAAGAGGGCGCATAGCCTTAGCATGTATGGCCTTGATAATGTATTTAATGGGGCGGAGTGGCAGGACTTTGTAACCAAGATGCAAAGAGCTTTGCCAGAGCTTGGTAATAAAGAAAGCTTTGAATTTTGGTGTGATCCAAAACTTGACGGTCTAGCCTTGGAGCTTGTTTATGAGCATGGTGAGTTGGCTTATGCCCTCACTCGTGGTGATGGTGAAGTTGGTGAAGTCGTAACTGAGGCCATTCGAACCATTAAAAATATTCCTTTACGGCTTTTGGCAGCGGAGGATATGCCTTCGCTTTTAGAAGTTCGCGGTGAAGTTGTCATTAATAAAGATGATTTTACAAAGCTTAATGCCAAGCAAGAAGCCAACGGCAATAAGGTTTTTGCTAATCCTCGTAATGCTGCTGCTGGTGCTGTGCGTCAACTTGATGTTAGTGTTACGGCAAGTCGTCCTTTGCGATTTTTTGCTTATGGAGTGGGGCAGGTAAATTTTGCAAAAGCTTCTCCTTGGCAAAAACATAGTGAGCTTATGCAGGGGCTTGTAAAGTTTGGTTTTGCCACACCGCCAAAAGGCAAAGTTTGCACAGGGCCAAATGCTGTTTTTGAATATGCCAATGACGTTCAGGAAAATAGAGAAAACTTTCCCATGGAAATTGATGGTGCAGTTGTAAAGCACAATGACCTTGAGGCTCAGGCAGCGCTTGGTTTTACTGCTCGTGCCCCACGCTTTGCTGTTGCCTTTAAATTTCCTGCCATGCAAGTGCAAACAGTGCTTAAATCCATTGAAATTCAAGTGGGTAGAACAGGAGTTTTAACGCCAGTGGCTTGGCTTGAGCCTGTTAATGTTGGCGGGGTAATGGTTAGCCGTGCTACCTTGCATAATGAAGATGAAATTAAAAATAAAAATGTGTTAATTGGCGATACTG
>CAYJCI010000273.1:0-2937 GCA_964368595.1 uncultured Desulfovibrionaceae bacterium | reverse complement strand
GGTATTGATTATGGCTTCTGACGAAAAAGACGAAAAATGGGGAACCATCTTCATTGACTCAAAGCGTGAGTCAACCTTGAGCCAGCTTGATGCTATGCAGGCTGCCTCACGTCAAGAGCAGTGGAACCAGCGTACCCAGCAAGATTATATGGAAAAAGTGCGAGCAAAGGCCGTTGAGCGTGCTCGTGAAATATTGGGTGAGGCCTATACTGAACGCCAAAAAGTTTTGGAAGAAGCAGAGGCCGAGGCTGAAAATATTCGTAATGAAGCCAATAAAATAAAGTCTAGTGCTGAGGGCATTCGTAATGAAGCTCAAGACTTAAAGCATAATGTGCAGGCTGAACTTGATAAAGCCCTACATATGCAAAGCACAGCTCAAGAGGATGGCTTTCAAGCTGGGCTTAAGCAAGCGCAAGAAGAGCTTGATAGTTTTCGTCTTAATATGGGTGCATCAGTTGCAGGTGTGCTTAAATCCATTGAAAAACAATCCCTTAATATATTTGCGGCTTGGCGTGCTGAGCTTGTGGCCCTTGTTAAAGTTTGTGTGGAGAAGGGTACAGGCCTTGCCTTGGATGAGCGCTACAATAAGATTTTAGAAAATCTTGTTATAGAAGCTGTGCGTAATTTGGATGATAGGCGTCATGTGATTTTGCGAGTGCATCCAGATGATGAGCCAGTCATGGCTGATATTTTTGCCGCCGCCAAGGAAAAAATGCCAGATTTAGGCCAATGGGCCATTGAGTCTGACCCAAGTTTGGAGCTTGGTGGGCTTATGGCAGAAAGTGCTAGTGGAAGTGTTGATAGCCGCTTAGAACTTTTTAGAGAGATGGTGGATAATATTTTGGCACACCTTGCATTGCCCGAAAGTGAGCTAGATACGCTAGGTGTGGAATTTGTTGAGAAAATTTCTAAACTAGAACAAGAAAATCTTGAGCAAATAATTGAATTAAAAAACCGCCCCCCCAAGGCAGAAGAAAGCAATGTTTTGCCAGAAACTCAGGCAGAAACGCTTGATGCAGACTTTAGCAATGATAACATGCCTGAGGATGGGGCTGAATTGGCAAACTCTGATAATCTGAGCCCAGATAATTTTGAAACTCAAGAGCAAAATACTGCGCTAGTTAGTGATGAATTAAGTGATGCTGAGTCAATTGTTGATGATGTGCTACCGCAAAATGAAATGCCTGCTACGCCGGAAATGCAAGTTGAGGAAATGGCTAAGCTTGAAGCTGCACAAAATATAGAAGAAGCACCTCATGCCGAGCAAGATGTTGAACCTAAACAAAACTTCAGTGTGGCTGAGGATTTATTTAATGAGCAAGAGCCAAATGTTGAGCCAATTAACCAAGATTTAGCCCTTAGTGAAGAGCAGGATATTCCAGACGCTGAGCCAAAGCCAAGCGCTGAGGAATTAAGCAGGCTTGAGCTTGAAGAGGAGCTTTTACCCTTACCACAAGATAGCGACTTGGATAATGAAGAGCCAAATGCCAAGGGTAAGGATATATGAAGCTAGACCCTGCGGCTTGTAAGCAATTACTTGAAAGTGCTAGCCCCTTGCATATTTTCGGCAAGGTTAATAAGGTTGTGGGTCTTGTGGCAGAGGGTAGTGGCTTGCGTGCTCCACTTGGTGCTGTTTGTCATATGATACCAGAAGGCGAAGATCAAGGCGTTGCTGCTGAGGTTGTGGGCTTTCGTGATGGTAACTTACTCTTTATGCCTTATGGTGACATGCGCGGCATACGCCCTGGAAGTTTGATTCGAAATAGTAGCCTTCCGCCGTATTTCCCTGTGGGCCCGCATATTTTAGGGCGCACATTGGATGCCTTTGGCGCACCACTTGACGGTGGGCCGCCTATTAGTACTGAAATTTTCTCCGATGCCAGTGAATTTACTGAAGAAAATAAAGATAGCTTTACTAAAAAAGTTGAAGAACAGCAGGCTTTTATCCCTCAATGGATTAAGGACGCCAATGCCACTTGGGGCCAAGGTATGGCACCCATTTATGCCGACCCCCCAAGCCCCTTAAAAAGACCGCGCATTACAGATATATTAGATGTTGGCGTGCGCTCCATTAATACCTTGCTAACCCTTGGTAAGGGTCAGCGTGTGGGGATTATGGCTGGTTCTGGTGTTGGTAAATCAACGCTTATGGGGATGATGGCACGTTATACCAAGGCTGATGTTAACGTAATTGGCCTCATTGGTGAGCGTGGGCGAGAAGTCCTTGAATTTATGGAGCGTGACCTTGGGCCTGAGGGTATGGCTCGCTCTGTTTTAATTATTGCAACGTCTGACCAATCTCCGCTAGTTCGTATGCGTGCGGCCTATGCCGCAACTGCTGTGGCTGAGTTTTTCCGTGATAAAGGCAAGGATGTGCTTTTAATGATGGACTCAGTGACCCGTTTTGCCATGGCTGCTCGTGAAGTTGGCCTTGCCATTGGCGAACCACCAACCACCAAGGGCTATACTCCCACAGTTTTTGCCCAATTACCCAAATTACTTGAGCGAGCAGGGCGGTCAGACACAGGAACCATTACAGGTATTTATACAGTTCTTGTAGATGGTGATGACTTTAATGAACCCATTGCAGATGCAGTGCGTTCAATTTTAGATGGTCACATTGTGCTTACGCGTGACCTTGCAGACCAAGGGCATTTTCCTGCCATTGATGTTTTGAAATCCATTAGCCGCTTGCGCAGCGATATTTGTGAGAAGGACGATATAGTAGCTGGGCAAAGCGTCACACGCTTAATGAGCACCTACCGCAAGGTTGAGGATATGATTAATATTGGTGCATATGCTCAAGGTGCTAACCCTGAAATTGACGCAGCCATTATAAAAATGCCGCATATTAATACCTTCCTCCGCCAAGAAGTTAGCGACCAACAAACCTTAGAACAAGGCATGCAGGCTTTGCGTTTACTTGCTAATGCTTAA
>CAYJCI010000272.1:0-2954 GCA_964368595.1 uncultured Desulfovibrionaceae bacterium | reverse complement strand
CATATTCTTATGAGTTATTAGAAAATTTAACACATTAAAATTATATAAAATTCACATACAGCAAATACAACTAAATTATTTTTGTATAAGTATTACTTTAAGTTTAAGTGTTTTAATAAGCACGGAGTATATATGACAAATCAACATGAAACAACCATTCCTGCAAGCATTGACCTTGAGATGCAAAAAGATATTGCCATCATTTTACCTGCTTATAATGAAACTCTTACTGTAGTTGAAACTATTCTTGATTTTCATACTGCCTTGCCCTTGGCGCGTATTTATGTGATTGATAACAATTCTACCGATGATACCCAGGCAAAAGCACTAAAGACTATGCAAGAGCATAACATACCTGGCGCAGTGCTTTTTGAGTCAAGAAAGGGTAAGGGCAATGCTGTTCGGCGTGCTTTTATTGAGGTGGAGGCTCAGGCTTATTTATTAGCTGATGCTGATTGCACATATCCTGCCAACCAAGCAGCAGAAATGCTCTTGCCAATTTTAGAAGGCAAGGCTGATATGGTCATTGGTGACAGAATTTCTGGCGGTGATTATAAGTCTGAAAATAAAAGACCTTTACATAATTTTGGTAATCACCTTGTGCAACGTTTGGTAAATTTTGTCGGAAAGTCTAATTTTAATGACATTATGACTGGATATCGTGCTTTAAGTGCCCCATTGGTGCGTAGTTATCCTTTGCTTGTGGAAGGCTTTCAAATTGAAACAGACATTAGTCTTTTTGCAACCAGAGCCCGCCTACGTTGCTTAGAAATCCCCATTCGCTATATTGATAGGCCTGAGGGATCTTTTTCTAAGCTATCAACCTTGCACGATGGCATTGGTGTGCTTTTAACAATTTTGCGCATAATGCGTTTTTATAGGCCTTTGGGATTTTTTACCATGCTATCGGGATTTTTTTGCATTCTTGGGCTTGTTTTGGGCGTGCCTGTAGTACTTGAATTTATGCGAACAGGATTTATTACAAAAGTACCCACTGCCATACTAGCAGCCGCTTTAGAAATTGTAGCAACAAACCTTATGTCAGTAGGATTAACGCTTGACGCTTTAGCACAGCAAAACGCTATTATGATTGAAAATTCATTTAAAAGTCACTCTAAACAATTATATAAAGCATAATTGTTAAAACTTTGTATAAAAATATTTTTGGAATACAAAATTACTAATAAATGAAACACCATAGGCGAAAAATAGTGCTAGGTATTCCCAGTCACTATACATGCCTATTGAATACCAAACGTACATTACCAAAAATCTAATCACATAAACAAGGCAAGGGCCGCTTAAAGAACTCATAATGCGCCCTAAAGAAAATGGATTTTTGTCTGTTTTAAATACCCAAAAAGTCTGTAGTAAAAAAACAATAACCCCACCCAAGATAACGCCTAGCAATAGGGCCAGTTGATACGCTACACCAAACTCCAAAGCCGTTAATACACTAATGTAATCAACACTTAGCCCAAGCACAGCAACAAAAAAATATTTAATAAATGTATTCACTTAGCACAATCTACTTTGTTTATGATTTATATCTGAAATAACATTATTTATATATTATGCTTGTTTGCTAACTAGAGCTTGCTGACGAAAGTTTAAAGCATCATCAAGCCCACGCCCTGCATCATAAATTCCCACAACTTCTTGTGTAATACAGACATTTTTAGCACGCCGATAGTAGCGGAACATATTTGTATAATCTGCCTCGTATTTTTCACCAATCCAACCTTGGCAAAGGGTGACAACAAGCTCACGAGATAAGCATAAACAAAGTGGGTCAATATTTGCTGGGCGGATTAATGGTTTGTCGTCTTCATCTCGAGGTAAAAATGGGATGGCGTGAGCATTTGATACATCAATACGGGCAATTAGCATGTCTGCATCAGCATGTGCTTCATAAATGCTAAATGCCTCTTTTGTTAAAACATTATCATCATCTAAAAATACAATTCTTTTAGCCTTGGCAGCTTTAAGTAAGGCATTGCGAATGGCATTTCCAAAATCATTATTCCTTGGCAAATCATAATATTTAATTTGAGGCAAATTTCGAACACGCTCACCCTGTACCCCATCAAAACCAATTAGTATTTCAACATTACTTTCTTCTAGATTGGCAAAATCACGTGCTGCAATAACTGAGTCAATGGCTAAAGCCAGAGCCTTTGGCCTATCTCCACGGCTGGGAATAATGATGGAATACTTTAACATGGGTAGGATAATAGCTTGTTTATGCGTACATTTCAAGGATGGGTTTAATAGTAAAAAAGGGCGAAGTCATTATGACTTCACCCTTATATTTTATACTTTTGCATCCTATTGCCTGTCTAGGCCGCTTAAAAAGCGTCAGATGCAAGGAAGGTTGAAATTTTTTGAGGATGTATAGGGCTCTTATGGCCATACCCCGAAAAAATTTCAATCTGACGAGGCAGATGATGTTTTATAAGCGGCCTAGTACATGCCGCCCATGCCACCCATACCACCCATGCCGCCCATATCAGGCATAGCAGGAGCAGCTGGCTTTGGCTCAGCAACATCAGCAATAGCGCACTCAGTTGTTAACAAGAGTGAAGCAACAGATGCTGCATTTTGTAAAGCTGTACGAGATACCTTTTTAGGATCGATAACACCAGCTTTGATAAGGTCTTCATATTCGCCAGTTGCAGCGTTAAAGCCGTAACCGTCTTTGCCGTCACGTACTTTTTCAACTACGATGGAGCCTTCAAAACCAGCATTGTGAGCGATTTGACGTAGTGGCTCTTCAATAGCGCGACGAATAATGTTAACACCAGCTAATTCATCATCATCAGCAGGTTTAATGTCGTTAAGAACTTTAGACACGCGGATAAAGGCAGTACCGCCACCAGGAACGATACCTTCTTCAACAGCTGCGCGAGTTGCGTTAAGAGCATCTTCTACGCGGTCTTTCTTTTCTTTCATTT
>CAYJCI010000271.1:0-2954 GCA_964368595.1 uncultured Desulfovibrionaceae bacterium | reverse complement strand
TGGGCGTGTCTTTTTTGAAAAATGCGTGGAAACGCATTTTTCAGCATCAACTAAGCTAAATTGCCTTACTTAAGTGCATAAAGTGCTGTGGGGTCTTTATCATTCGTCCAAAATTATTTCTTTTTCTTCTTATGGGATGAGCGCAAATGCACGCGCATTGGTGCATGCATAATATTAAAATATTTACGTAATGAACGCTCAAGGTAACGTGCATAACTTTCAGATACACGCTCAGCATCGTTTACAAAAAACACAAAGGTCGGTGGAGCAATTTCAGCTTGGGTAAGATAATAAAACTTAGCTCTTACGCGTTTAATTACAGGAGGTTGATGGCGGGTGAGCACTGTCTCCATAGCGCGATTTAGCTGGCCTGTTGGAATACGCACCTGACATTCTTCATGAATTTTCTTAGCCATGGGTAATATTTTAGCAAGGCCACTGCTTTTTAAAGCAGAAACATACAACACAGGCACATGCGTGCAAAATGCCAACATTTCCTTAATATTTTTTTGCAATTGTTTAAGGCTGCCTTGTGGCACTAAATCAACTTTATTTACCAAGACCATGAAGGGGGTTTTACGCTCATGCAATAAATCCATAAGCCTTTTATCTTGCAGGCTTACCCCTTCTGTGGAGTCAATCACCAACAAAGTAATATGAGCCTTTGTACTTGATTTTATAGCTGAGTTTACGGAGTATCTTTCTACAGTGTCAGTAATCTTAGCCCTGCGCCTAACGCCAGCTGTATCCACAAACACATAAGACTCACCCTTGACTTCAATGCGAACGTCAACACTATCACGAGTTGTGCCAGCAACGTCAGAAACTATCATCCTCTCACTACCACTAAGGGCATTAATAAGTGATGACTTACCAGCATTGGGGCGCCCGAGCATGGCTAGCTTTAGGCTTGTATCTTGATCTTCAATTTCCCAATCATCGGGGATTAGACTTAATAATTCTTCTTGCAAAAGGCGCAAATTATGCCCGTGCTCAGCTGATACAGCAATGATTGGAAAGCCCAGTGCATGAAATTCTGCAAGCATTTGGTCTTCGCGCTCAGCTCCATCAACTTTATTTACAACTAATAAAGTGGGCATGCCCATGCGGCGTACGTGAGATGCTAAATGTTCATCCAGTGGCAAAAGACCATCACGACCATCCACAACAAAAGCCACAGCCACAGCACCTTGCATGGCATCTTCAGCTTGGCGCAAAATGTCTGCCTCAAAGCCGCGGATACCCTCTGGGCCTTCTACAACCTCAGCGTGAGCGTCAAGGGTAATGCCGCCAGTGTCAACAATACCATAAAGGATATCGCCATGTTTACGAACCACACCTTCCATGCGGTCACGGGTGACACCTGGACGGTCATGGGTAATGGCCCTATTACTATGGATAAGCCTGTTAAATAACGTGGATTTACCCACATTGGGGCGACCCACCAATACAATTTGAGGCATATTTGCTGACAATTCACTTAACATTACTAATCCTACATATTTATAGATACTGAAATTGCATTACACATATTTCAGAAAGGCACCCTCAATCCAAACAGCTATAGTTGCTACGCTTAATTGCGGCTTGCTTTGAGTGGCAAGAAGTTTTCATTTAAAATAATTTCGTTAATCGAGTATTTGTTGTGCCCTTATACTTGCATTTCACTAACTGTCAAGGGAATTTAAGGCCATCTCCGTGACAGCCTGCCAGCCGCCCCACTCCGGCAAGACCATAAAGCTTTTACCTTGCAAGTTTAATTGAGCAAAATCATCACTGTCTGGGAGGCAAATGCGCAAAGCATGCAAAAGCATAGATTGTTCAGAAACATCACCATACTTTCCATCACCAAGCACAGCATGGCCACTTTCTGCCATCTGCACTCTAATTTGATGTGTACGACCAGTTATGAGCCGTATATGCATAAGGCTGCAATTATTCTCCTGCCTTAAACATGTGGCAATGCATTCAGACTCTCTGCCCTTCTCTTCATCTAAGATGCGGACTTTTTCATCATAGCCCACATAACTTTTACCAATATTATGGCTAAGGCGCATAGGCTCAGCATGAGGCCATAAACCATGCACCCAAGTTAAGTATTCTTTAGTAATATTACGATGTTCAAAACAATCTTGCAGAAGGCGCAAAGCCGCATAAGTGCGGGCAATTAAGATAATTCCAGAAGTATCTTTGTCCAGCCTATGGGCTGGCGTGGGTTTAAAAGCTGCATGCTCAAAATGGGCTGCAATCCTTGTGGCAAGGCTATCTTCATGGCCTGTGCCAGTGTGCACTGGCAAGCCAAAAGACTTATTATAAACAAGCAAATGCTCATCTTCATATACCAAGGGCGGCAAGGGCAAATGGCTTAGCATGACGCTATTTTCAGCCCCAGCAGAACTAGCCATGCCCAAGGCAAATGGCGGTATGCGCACCATATCGCCACTAGCTACATGCACAAAGGGCTTAACCCGCCCACCATTGATGCGGATTTGTCCAGTACGTATCCAACGATGCAAAAGCGGTTGCGGCAAGTTAAGCCGCCTTACTAAAAATTGTAATAGCTTTTGACCACCCTCAGCATTTTGTACTATGAGTGTATTATTTTGTTCAGTTTGAGCCATAAATTTACCAAAAATTAAAAACAAAAGGGACAAAAACCAAAAATAACACCCTTTGGCAAGCATCCATGAACTATAAAAATAAAGAAAAACAACAATTAATGCAAGCTCATACTGAGGCACAAAAAAAATATCAAAAAAATACAAAAAATATGTTGACGACTAGAACAACTTTGCGTAAAACATCTTTCCACGACGTAGCAATACGGAGTGAATGCGTCCCCTTCGTCTAGCCCGGCCCAGGACATCGCCCTTTCACGGCGACGACAGGGGTTCAAATCCCCTAGGGGACGCCAAAAAGAATATCTAGCCCTGCAAGTAATTGCAGGGCTTTTT
>CAYJCI010000270.1:0-2962 GCA_964368595.1 uncultured Desulfovibrionaceae bacterium | reverse complement strand
GTTTCTACAGGAATAGCGGTAACGCTTTCATAGTTATGCTCAAGAACTACCCCATTATCAACAGGGGCACTGTTTCCACCGTCACCACCTTCACCACCAGCGCCTGCACCGCCGTCAGTACCGCCATCAGTAGGTGGAACATTGTTTTGTGTGTTTGGTGCGTCACCATCTTGATTTTCAGGGCCATTGTTAGCATTAAGGCCACCAGTTCTACCAAGGCCGCTAAGCAAATCAGCGCCAACAGTGTCAACACTATTACCACTACCGTCAGAATTGCCTGACTCGTTACCAGCAGCTGGCATAAGGTCTTCACTCAAAGCTGCAAAGAATGCTTCACCAGGTACGATAGCATCTTCAATAACAAATTCTGGCATATTTTCAGATGTATAGGCTACATAAAAATCGGCAAGCTCAATGCTTGAGCCATCTTCAAAAGATAATACAAGGTTGTCACCATCGCGCTCAAGCAAGGCATCACTTGGTTGAAATTCAAAAACTAAACGATCATTAGCTTGAGGTGCAACTACAACAACTTGATTAGCTTGTGGCTTTTGTAAATAAATGTCAGACATAAATACTCCCAATATTTTTTGGAAACGACAAAAAGGCGGAAAATTCCGCATAAAGTAAAATTGAATTATTGGCCCGACACAGTAAAATAATTAGTGTCTTTAAGGGGGCGAGGATATCAATCCCCAGAGCAGATGCTCCTAAAGCAAATAGGTAGGGGCACTAGTCCAGCACCCAATTTTGAATAATTAACTAAACATTAGTATTAAGTTGGATTAAAACTACTCACATCAAATTACTTTGTCAATATTTATTTTTAAAATTTCTAAATTAATTGACAAAGCACTTTTAAGACAATGATAAACAGCTCAAATAAACATTTAAGACAAAAAAAGGGCAGTTACAAACACTGCCCTTTTTTTAATTCATAAAAACTATTATTAACCAGCAAAGTTAGCTGATTTAAGCATTTGCCCATTGCTGGTTAAAATTAAGCATTCACGCTGTGGTAAGCTATTAACCAAGGCTAAAGCCTCACGCACAGGCAAAACAGACAAAGCAGTCGCAAGGCCGTCAGCCTCAAGGGCTGTTGGTGCTGTAACTGTAACAGACAAAGTATGTTGTGGGCTTTGTTTGCTTTTTGGATCAATTAAATGATGATATTCTCTTTTGGCATCATAAAACATCTCATAACTTCCAGATGTGGCAACAGCACCATACAAATCAAAGCTAGCAACAGTTTTGCCATTGCGAGCTGGATTTTCAACAGCTACACGCCACGGTGTGCCAGAATCTTTTAAGCCAGAGGTGCGAATATCACCACCAGCATTCACAAGATGATTGTTAATACCATTATTTGCTAAAACTTCTGAAGCACAATCAGCAATATAACCCTTGGCAATACCGTCAAGAGTAAGCGCCATGCCGCTACGTCCAAGGCGTACATGATCTTCACTGATAAATACTTCTTTAGCTTGCATTAGTTCTTTAGCAGCTAAAACAGCTTGCTTATCAATTCTCATGCTACCTTTTGGATTTTGAGCAGCTTTATATACCCCAAGCAATGGTGCAACTGTCATATCAAAAGCACCACTTGTTAAACTATGCATACGATTAGCTCTGTTTAACACATGCACAAGGCTTGTTGGCGCATCATATAACTTGCCACTAGCATTTAACACAGCAAGTGGAGCTGAGCTGTTGTGACGAGTAAGTTCTGCTTCAAGCTTTTGTATTTTTTCAAATGCTCTACCCATGGCTTCATGGGCTAGGTCTTTACTAGAATGCACTACATTAAGAGTTACAAAAGTTCCGAGCATAACACGAGTTTGTGTATATACATTTGCGGTAGATGCAAATACATTTAGCGGATTTTGCATCATTACTGCAGAACCCACAAATGCAGCACTTGCACCTTTGAGCATGGCACGACGGCTCATGAGCTTATTTTGATTATTCATGTATATAACTCCTTTAAGCTTGGGCGCCGTTTTGTTCAGCCTGTTCGGCTTTTTCTTCTTTTGGTGCAGCTTCTGCTTGGGCTAGCTTTTCTTCTTCCTCTTTAAGTTTTGCAATTTGAATCTCAGCACTTAAAGAGCCGCAAATAACACGCAAAATATTACGAGGACAACCAGTAACGCAAGCCTCAGCACAATCTGGCCCAAAGCTTAGGCATTTTTGTTGGTCTACATCTATGCGCCCGTCAACGTTGGCAATGGCTTTGGCAGGGCAAGCTTTAATGCACTTTCCGCAGTTAATGCAACCCACTTCACAAACGTCCATAACCGCACGCATTTTATCTTGAGTAGCACAAAATACTGCAACACGAGCCCTTGTGGGAATAAGTTCCAAAGAACTACGCGGACAAGATTTTACACAAACGCCACAACCTGTGCATTTAGCAGCATTAATGGTAACAAGACCATCTGTAACTTCCATGGCATCAAATGGGCAAACTTCAACGCAATCCCCAAAGCCTAAGCAAGACCATGAACATTCGTTAGCACCACCCATAAGCAAGGTTGCAGCAGCACATGATGGCATACCTTGATAGGTATAACGAGCCTTTACCTTACCAGCAAGCTTATCACAACGTCTGAATGAAAGTAGAGGGTCAGATGCGGCAACTGCTTTACCAGTTAACTCACCAACGCTCATGCTAGTTTCAGCACTACCAGCCACACAAAGTGAGGCCGCAATGTTTGGATCATTCACAACAGCAATGGCATAGCCTTCACAACCAGCATAACCACAACCACCGCAGTTTGCACCAGGCAGTACGTCCATTACGGCTTCAACTCTTGGATCTTCTTCAACATAGAATACCCGTGAAGCTATGGACAAGACGGCAGCGGCTACAAATCCAAGCCCAAGGAGGGTTAGAACGGAATATAATACCATAACAGACCTCCTAACTGGTCATACCTTTAAAGGCCATAAATGCAAGGGACAT
>CAYJCI010000269.1:0-2963 GCA_964368595.1 uncultured Desulfovibrionaceae bacterium | reverse complement strand
ACCCCATTCAAGTGCGCTCCCAGGCTGCGCTACATCCCGACGAGGGAAATTTTTAGGCTAAATCGCTTTGACTGTCAAGAGGAAAGAGGAAAGCTTTGCATTTAGTTTAGCATCATGAAGTCTTATCTTTTTTAGTGAACATATTGATTATTTTAAGTGAATGAGTAATATAGGTAATAAAAAAGGGCTTAGAGCAAAATGCTTTAAGCCCAAAAATTATTTATTTCAAAATATTATTAGTGTAGCATGCCAAACTAATAGTACCACTATGCTGAACTAAAAGAATTAAACTTGTGGTATTACACGTACCATGACTTCATCTGCCATGTTTATTTCCCTTATAGGAGGACCAGTGTACACACCTTCCATATTTTGTCCACCAACCACAGCATCTAAAGTTGTATCATCTAACTCAGCAGCTTGATTCTCAGCATTTGTCATTAAGTCTTCTGATTTATTGTTCATGTCATCATTCATATAAATTCCTCACAATTAAAAGGTAATAATACATTAATCTTAAACGTACCTTACTCACCGTTTCAGCGTATATTTTTCCATAAGCTTTGGCAAGCAAATCTCCAAGGTCAAATCACCTACGCAAGCACAATTAAGAGCCATGTCAACAAAAAACGGTGAAAACGCATGACTATTAAACTACTTTGGCCACCATTTGGTTGGCCGCTTTTAAGGGCTTGGTTGAAACATTGTAGGACATCAAAAAAATATCTAAGGTTATGGAATTATCTTCTATACCTCAATTTAGATTTAGGGTCATGACCCTAAAATTATACTATTTCAATAATCCCAACATCAACTAGTGACTGTTCAAGCGGACTTTCAAAGTTAACCGTGCCTGAATCACTAGGGCCTGTTGACTCATAAGATAGCATTACCCCACCAACGACCTCATTAAGAGCGCTATCATCTAGTACGGTAGCATTATTTTCAACATCAGCCTTTATATCTTCTGGTTGCTTTATGGTATCATTCATATAAAAACTCCTGATAAAAATTGGATTTTAACTTAACGTGCCCTATTGGCTTTTTCATTATACATTTTTTCATCAGCAATCGCAAGTAAAGCTTCAAGACTGCCAGCCTCAGCAGACAACACATAGCCAATACTTGCCGAGATGTTAATGCGTAATTTATCGATGGCAAATTCCATCTCAGAAAGGTTAACTAATTTTCTTTTGATTTTTGCAGCACGTACTTCATCTACCACATTGGGAGTAACTACAATAAATTCATCGCCACCTATTCTTACAATCAAGGTGTCGGCCATCATTTCATTTTTTAAGCGTTCAGTATAGGCTTTTAGTAGTTTATCACCAACTTTATGCCCATAATTATCGTTAACTGGCTTAAATTTATTCAGGTCAATAAAGAACAATGCAAATGCTTTACCTTGTTCTTTTTCATAATATTTATTAAGTTTTACTCTATTATATGCGCCTGTTAGACTATCAGTTTCTAATTTTCTGGCTAGGTAGTCTTTGCTTTTTTCAAATTTTTGGAGAAGGCTATAAAGAATAAAGTTAATAAATAAGAAAATTAAAAACCAAAACATGGCATCTGTTACAACAATATGAGTTTTATCCTTAATATACAGTCCAAAATTCCATATTATGCTATCAATTTGCACATTATTGAACACAGCTTCTTCAATTCCATATGCATGGCTTTTTTTGGCAAGAACTTTAGGTGTAGTTAACTGAAACTCGTAGCCTTGCTTTTCTAGGAAATCTAGCCCCACATACCGAAAAAGATCTTCTGAATCTATGGCAACTGCAATTAAGCCCCAAAATTTTCCATCATAGTAAACAGGATTGCGAATGACTATACCATATGAACCCTCAAACAATTCATATGGCCCTTGAATTACAATATTTTTACTATCTCTAGCCATTATACTATCTGGTGCAGTTTTTTCACTAACAAACACATCTTGCCCAACCACACCTTCTGCAAACTCAGGTGGATAAATGTACTCTATAACACCGTCAGGAATGTAGGTAATACTTGATTTAACAAGACTTGTTGAGATTATTTTGCCAAGCTTATGAAACTCTGCTTCACTAAGATAGCCTTCTTTCATCATGATAACTTCTTCAATCATTTCAGTTACCATTATTTCAGCTTCTATGGCATGTTTTAAGCGTGCCGAGTATAGATTTAATATTTCGCGCTCGTTTTTAATGAGATCATCATATTTTTTCATAGCAACAAAAGTAACGCCAACAACATTACTAATAATTAAAATTATAAATATAATTTTCGAGAGCTTCATGACTTTTCCTCTACATTAAAGTAAGGTAATCAAAACATATTAAATAAATTTACATCATAAATTTTTTACACGTTAACAACTTAATCTAACTACTTTTACGCTTTTTAAGATAGGCCTTAGTGCCTTCATAAACGATGGGAAGAACAGAAATTATAATAATCGCATAAATTATTAAGCTAAAGTTTTCGCGGGCAAAAGGTGTGTTACCAAGAAAATAGCCAACACTCACCAAAGACCCTACCCAAATAATACATCCTGTCACATTATAAAACACAAAGGACGACATGCGCATTTTAGCAATACCAGCAACAAATGGTGCAAATGTACGCACAATGGGTATAAAACGCGCAAGAACAATGGCCTTACCGCCATGCCTTTCATAAAATTCCTGTGCGGCTAAAAGGTGTGCTTTTTTTATAAGTTTCGTATCTTTTTTGAAAATTGCAGGCCCCACATAGCGCCCAATATTATAGTTAACAGCATCACCAACAATACCAGCGACTAATAATACGGCCATAGCTTCCACATAGCCTAACAAGCCAGCCCCTGCCACCACTCCAGTGGCAAAAAGAAGTGAATCACCAGGTAAGAATGGCGTTACAACAAGGCCAGTTTCACAAAATACTATTAAAAATAAAATCGCATAAACCCAAAGCCCATAGTTTGCAACAAG
>CAYJCI010000268.1:0-2966 GCA_964368595.1 uncultured Desulfovibrionaceae bacterium | reverse complement strand
AAATGTGGTAAAGTTACCCCAAACACCCTTGGCGGGAAAGGTAAAACCCTTATCAATGAGAACCTTAGTATAAGCCTTGGTTTGCTCAGCATCAACGCTATTTAAATCGCTATCAATAAACTCAAGTGCTGAGTCACTAAAGCGAATACGGTCAGCTGGCAAAACTAAGGCCACTTGGCCTGGATTTGCGTGCATGAGTGGGTAGATTTCTTCCTTATACACATTGCTATCAAGCAAGCGTGCAGACATTTCAAAAACTCTACGCTCTTTTTGAATCGCTGCCCTATCAAGGCTTTTGCCATGTAATTTTAGGGGCAACAAGCCGCGTAATTCCATATTTCGGTAGTAAATAAAAGGCACTTTGGCTTCAAATTCATTACGAGTAAAATATTCGCCTTTCTCATTTTTATAGACCACGTCGGCATGATGATTTTCTGATTTTTCGGCGGCTTTGGGGTCACCTTCAAGTAATTGCTCAGTGTAAATCATATTATTGTCAACTGGGCTATAAAATATATGAGTTTTGTCCACAGTTTTTATAAAGAGCATATTGTAAAACAATGGCAAAATCCATGCAAAAAAGCATATACTAATTAGATACATGCAAATATTGGCTATGCGTGTTTTCATGCTACCCACCTATTTCTATAATCATCTGCTGAAAGGGCAATGCTGTAAAACATAAAAGGAATTAAAAGTATAAAAAATGGCAAAATGTCCACATAAAAGCCAGTTTTTGTATACATAAATAAGGGTAGGCATAGCCCAAAACAAACAATACCAGCTAAGGCTTTTCGTTTTGGCTGTGGCTCGAGCATGACAAATGCACCACCAAAGTATGCGTAAAATCCTGCAATAAACCAAGGTAATGTGGTTATTAATGCAGAAATGCCAACATCAGTTGGGTAATAATTAGTCATGCTTATATATAAAATAAGAGCGTCAAAAGCAAAAACAGCTCCTAAAAATACTACACCAAAAAAAGCATGGACTAACACCAACAGGCTTGAGTCATATGGTGCATGTAGGGCTATGCGAATTCTGCCATCACGCATTTCTTGTAAAAATTGATAAATGCAAAAAATAATAGCCGTAATAAAAGGCACAAACATCAAACCATCGTAGGGTATTTGCCCAAGATTCACAGTTCTATACCACACAACTTCTGAATGGTCTTGCATGTATAATCTGCGTAATGATATAAAATTCCAAAGCATATACAGCATGTTTGCCGCAAAAAGTAGCAACATTATATAGCGCGTTTTAATGCTTTCTTTAAAAAATATGGCTGTAAAAGCAGAAAATGTATTCATTTAATACCTCCCCGTAAAGCCGATAAAGGCATCTTCCATATTCATATCTACCTTTTGCAAACTTAAAGCTTCAAGATTATATTGTGTAATGGTTTCTTGCAATGCTGTAGGGTTTGCATAGAAAAATAGCTCCACAAAATCTTTATGCCATTCAGCATTTACCAATATTTCTTGGGGAATTTTGCTTAAATTTTCTTTTAGAGCATCGCAATTTTCTGGGCGGTTGACTTTGTAGCAGGAGAAGTTGGCGACAAATTCAGCAAGAGAAGTCTGGTGAGCCATTCTGTGCCGACGCATGAATACTGCATCATCCACAAAGCGCTCCATATCTTGGATAACATGCGATGTAATAATTGTTGTATGCTCACCATCGCGTAAATTTTCGCATAAATAGTCTATGAATAATCGGCGATAGCCAGCATCAAGCCCCATTGAATAGTCATCCAAAATTAAAAGCTCTGGGTCTTGGGCAAGGGTTAGGCCCAAAACCACTTGTGAGCGTTGGCCTTCGCTCATATGTGCAATGCGGTGTGATGGCGGCAAGCCAAGCAAATCCACCAAGTTATAAAAGCGTTCTGGCTTCCATTTGGGGTAAAACTGACGCGTATATTTTTCTATTTGTTCAATGCTAAAAAATTGATAGGCTAGGTGCTTTTCAAAAAGCAAACCCACGCGGGCACGGGTCTTAGGGCGCACAGCGTAGGCAAGCTCGCCAAAAATGCGGCACTGGCCTCCGCTTGGGCGTAAAAAACCCATAAGTATTTGAATAAGTGTTGTTTTACCAACTCCATTTTTACCAAGTAAGGCACACACACGCCCCTTTTCAATGGTTAAATTGAGTCCATTATAAAGCTCGCGTTTGCCATAATTATGTTGCAAATTTTCAATACTTACTGGCACTTCATTCATAACGCCTTCTTTTATGTAATAAGCTTGTAATTTATATTTATGAAAATTTAGCGGACAATACTTTCACCTGTAATTTCAACTGAATGGCCAGAACCACCATTAAAAAGCACGGTGAAGTCTTGTTGAGGGCGTGGTAGCACTACTTCGCTATCTGCATTTAGCTGTGCTTCTTGTAATACGCGGCCTGAGCTGTCTTTAACCACAATTTTAATGCCTGTTGCTGATGAACCATCAGAAAATCCGCCTTGGCAAGTGAAAGTTCCATCAGCATTGTCAAAGCAGTTAAGCAATGCGCTATGAGCCATGGCATTTGTTGTTAAAGAAAGTAGCATGGCGCAAAATAGAGCTATAAAAATATTTTTTTTCATAATATTACCTTAGTAATAAGCTTAATTAAAAATTACCGAAATATTTTAAATTTATATTTACAGACTTTCGGCAGTGTGCAATTTTAACGTGAACGAGGGGGTAAACCCCTTCATTTGTTGATTACAAATCCCACTTTGTGGGTTTTGTGCCGCCAACGCAAGTCCAACATAAACCAAGGGACTTGCGGGCAGTAAATCACGAAAATAAACTACTTAACGCAGTGGCAAAGCCACTACTATAGTTCATTTTCGCATCGTGCTAACTTTGTTAGCACTTAAAACGAGGGGATAAACCCCTCGTTTGTACAGTTTGCAGATACCAAATTGGTATTTGTGACTCACTGGTGGATGGGGGTGGCACCCCCCATCTACCTCA
>CAYJCI010000267.1:0-2967 GCA_964368595.1 uncultured Desulfovibrionaceae bacterium | reverse complement strand
AAATGTGGTAAAGTTACCCCAAACACCCTTGGCGGGAAAGGTAAAACCCTTATCAGTGAGAACCTTAGTATAAGCCTTGGTTTGCTCAGCATCAACGCCATTTAAATCGCTATCAATAAATTCAAGTGCTGAGTCTCTAAAGCGAATACGGTCAGCTGGCAAAACTAAGGCCACTTGGCCTGGGTTTGCGTCCATGAGTGGGTAGATTTCTTCCCTATATACATTGCTATCAAGCAAACGTGCAGACATTTCAAAAACTCTACGCTCTTTTTGAATAGCTGCCCTATCAAGGCTTTTGCCATGTAATTTTAGGGGCAACAAGCCGCGTAATTCCATATTTCGGTAGTAAATAAAAGGCACTTTGGCTTCAAATTCATTACGAGTAAAATATTCGCCTTTCTCATTTTTATAGACCACGTCGGCATGATGATTTTCTGATTTTTCGGCGGCTTTGGGGTCACCTTCAAGTAATTGCTCAGTGTAAATCATATTATTGTCAACTGGGCTATAAAATATATGAGTTTTGTCCACAGTTTTTATAAAGAGCATATTGTAAAACAATGGCAAAATCCATGCAAAAAAGCATATACTAATTAGATACATGCAAATATTGGCTATGCGTGTTTTCATGCTACCCACCTATTTCTATAATCATCTGCTGAAAGGGCAATGCTGTAAAACATAAAAGGAATTAAAAGTATAAAAAATGGCAAAATGTCCACATAAAAGCCAGTTTTTGTATACATAAACAAAGGTAGGCATAGGCCAAAACAAACAATGCCAGCTAAGGCTTTTCGTTTTGGCTGTGGCTCAAGCATGACAAATGCACCACCAAAATATGCGTAAAACCCTGCTATAAACCAAGGTAATGTGGTTATTAGTGCAGAAATGCCAACATCAGATGGGTAGTAATTAATCATGTTTACATATAGAATAAGAGCGTCAAAAGCAAAAACAGCTCCCAAAAATACTACACCAAAAAACGCATGGACTAACACCAATAGGCTTGAGTCATATGGTGCATGTAGGGCTATGCGGATTCTGCCATCACGCATTTCTTGTAAAAATTGATAAATGCAAAAAATAATAGCCGTAATAAAAGGCACAAACATCAAACCATCGTAGGGTATTTGCCCAAGATTCACAGTTCTATACCACACAACTTCTGAATGGTCTTGCATGTATAATCTGCGTAATGATATAAAATTCCAAAGCATATACAGCATGTTTGCCGCAAAAAGTAGCAACATTATATAGCGCGTTTTAATGCTTTCTTTAAAAAATATGGCTGTAAAAGCAGAAAATGTATTCATTTAATACCTCCCCGTAAAGCCGATAAAGGCATCTTCCATATTCATATCTACCTTTTGCAAACTTAAAGCTTCAAGATTATATTGTGTAATGGTTTCTTGCAATGCTGTAGGGTTTGCATAGAAAAATAGCTCCACAAAATCTTTATGCCATTCAGCATTTACCAATATTTCTTGGGGAATTTTGCTTAAATTTTCTTTTAGAGCATCGCAATTTTCTGGGCGGTTGACTTTGTAGCAGGAGAAGTTGGCGACAAATTCAGCAAGAGAAGTCTGGTGAGCCATTCTGTGCCGACGCATGAATACTGCATCATCCACAAAGCGCTCCATATCTTGGATAACATGCGATGTAATAATTGTTGTATGCTCACCATCGCGTAAATTTTCGCATAAATAGTCTATGAATAATCGGCGATAGCCAGCATCAAGCCCCATTGAATAGTCATCCAAAATTAAAAGCTCTGGGTCTTGGGCAAGGGTTAGGCCCAAAACCACTTGTGAGCGTTGGCCTTCGCTCATATGTGCAATGCGGTGTGATGGCGGCAAGCCAAGCAAATCCACCAAGTTATAAAAGCGTTCTGGCTTCCATTTGGGGTAAAACTGACGCGTATATTTTTCTATTTGTTCAATGCTAAAAAATTGATAGGCTAGGTGCTTTTCAAAAAGCAAACCCACGCGGGCACGGGTCTTAGGGCGCACAGCGTAGGCAAGCTCGCCAAAAATGCGGCACTGGCCTCCGCTTGGGCGTAAAAAACCCATAAGTATTTGAATAAGTGTTGTTTTACCAACTCCATTTTTACCAAGTAAGGCACACACACGCCCCTTTTCAATGGTTAAATTGAGTCCATTATAAAGCTCGCGTTTGCCATAATTATGTTGCAAATTTTCAATACTTACTGGCACTTCATTCATAACGCCTTCTTTTATGTAATAAGCTTGTAATTTATATTTATGAAAATTTAGCGGACAATACTTTCACCTGTAATTTCAACTGAATGGCCAGAACCACCATTAAAAAGCACGGTGAAGTCTTGTTGAGGGCGTGGTAGCACTACTTCGCTATCTGCATTTAGCTGTGCTTCTTGTAATACGCGGCCTGAGCTGTCTTTAACCACAATTTTAATGCCTGTTGCTGATGAACCATCAGAAAATCCGCCTTGGCAAGTGAAAGTTCCATCAGCATTGTCAAAGCAGTTAAGCAATGCGCTATGAGCCATGGCATTTGTTGTTAAAGAAAGTAGCATGGCGCAAAATAGAGCTATAAAAATATTTTTTTTCATAATATTACCTTAGTAATAAGCTTAATTAAAAATTACCGAAATATTTTAAATTTATATTTACAGACTTTCGGCAGTGTGCAATTTTAACGTGAACGAGGGGATAAACCCCTGCATCTGATTGATGACAAACCCCACTCTGTGGGTTTTGTGCCGCCAACGCAAATCCAACATAAACAAAGAGGCTTGCGGGCAGTAAATCACGAAAATAAACTACTTAACGTAGTGGCAAAGCCACTGCTATAGTTCATTTTCGAATCGTGCTAACTTTGTTAGCACTTAAAACGAGGGGTTAAACCCCTCGTTTGTACAGTTTGCAGATACTAAATTGGTATTTGTGACTCACTGGTGGATGGGGGTGGCACCCCCCATCTACCTCA
>CAYJCI010000266.1:0-2986 GCA_964368595.1 uncultured Desulfovibrionaceae bacterium | reverse complement strand
ATTTTTTGCCATAGCCATTGCCAAACTTGCATGGCTCTGAACTTTGGTTCACCAAGCTCAAGCATATAGGCCTCAAGCTCAGGTAGGGTTAGATTTAATATGTTTGTCATTTATAATTCTGGTAAATAGTATAGTTTTCACAAGATGTTTATTTTCAATAGAGCGTACAAAAAAGTGCCAGATACAAGGAAGATGTGATTTTTGGGAGGGGAGTGGGGTTCTTTCCCCCATGACCTGACCAAAAATTGCATCTGACGTAGTAGGTGGTATTTTTTTATACGCTCTATTAGCCTACGTGCTTTTGGGCATAAGATTTCACAAACTCTTCAGCGTCGGTCATGCTTTCAA
This sequence comes from uncultured Desulfovibrionaceae bacterium, assembly GCA_964368595.1. Taxonomy (GTDB): domain Bacteria; phylum Desulfobacterota; class Desulfovibrionia; order Desulfovibrionales; family Desulfovibrionaceae; genus CAYJAD01. Next base: position 2,638 of record CAYJCI010000266.1, on the reverse strand, counting down.
CTTCACCGGCAATTTGAGCTTGCAATAAAGCATCACGAATTTCGCCAATAATTGGGCCGGGTTTAAGAGTTGTATGAGTCATAATTTCATTGCCATTTAGTAGTGGCTCAAGCATTTGCTCTGGTGTTTCAGCACGGGTTAGATACTTCATATTATGGTTAAAGTATGTGTAACTACCATTGCGGGCTTTAATATCTGCGCGGCACATTTCAATTAAGCGTGGGTATTCGTCCAATGCTTTGAAGCGGCGTATGCCACGGTCTGTTAGCATGAAGTGGAAGCGCATGTGGTAAAGCACAAGGTGGCAGATTAAGTCTATGTCTTCTGGTAGAAAGTGCAGGCGGCGCAGAATTTCTCTGGTAACCTTAGCAGCCACGCGGTGATGCTGATAGAAAGTCCACATATTATTGAAATATTCACCAGTATGCAGCTTGCCAACATCGTGGAATAGCATGGCAAGTGTGCCAAGCCAATCGTAGTGGAATTCCTCTTCAGGGTAGCGCTTCATGCATTCGATGGTGTGTTCAAATACTGTTTCTTCTTCACCTGAGTCATTTTTAATTTGTTTGATGCATGAAAGAGCTGAAATTTCGGGGATTAGACCTTGTAAAATATGGGCATCGTGCAATAATTTTACAAATTTCCACATGGACTCTGCGCTAACTTTACGCCATTCGTCCATAATATCATGCATGGAAACATAGTTTAATACTGATGAGCTTGCGCGCACAATGGCAACCCAAGTGTTGGGTGCAACTGGTAGGTCAAAATTTGCGGCAAAGCGCAAGGCGCGAATAGCTAAAAGGTAGTTATTGCGGAGTGTTTCATCAGGTAGTCCGATTAAGCGAACGGCGCCCCCTTTGCTTATTTCATCAAAGCCTTCGTAAACGTCAACGGCCTCTGGTGTGCTAAAGCGGGTAAGGCGCATAGTGATGCGCTGTTCCATGTTCATATCACGCACCATGCGTGGTGTAATGCGGATTAGGGCATTATCTGGGTGAGTTGCTCCATCAACAATGAGCTTGTAGAATAGGAAGGTGATGCCATCTTTAACTAATGAGGCCATGTAGCGCTCTTGCCCCTCTGGGGTGGTGGCTTCTGGCAGGAGTTTGCAAAGAGTCTCTGCATCTGGCTCGCAAGCAATATCAATAAATATATGGTTTGCATCTGGTTGAGCTAGGCGACGTTGTAATGGGGCATTGATGACGTGAGCGTCATAGCCATTACGTAATAAAATTTTGCAAAGTGTAACTGCTTCTTTATGAGCGTGTAGCATTTGTACTCTCCTTAGTATTCTACCGTGAAATTTATTTTGTGCTTTAACAAGGGTAAAAGTCAAGTAAAAATACATATTATGGCATGGCGCTATAACGTTAATCGATTATAGAAAGTTTTAAATTAACTTATTTGCGTTAAAAAGTTACTAATGATTACGTTTAAGCTTATATTGGGAGGGTATCATGAAAAAGTTTAGTTTAGTTCCTGTATTGTGTGCATTGGTGTTGAGCCTTATGGTAGTTCCAGCTCACGCTGAATAAAGTATCATACTATGTAGTGGATAAGATTGTTTATAGGGATAAACTTCTGCCTATTGGTAAAATATTATTGACTAGCTATGAGAAATAGCAGAAAATCGCTTACAAATTTTTTTGGGGGTAAGTATGAAAAGTTTTAAATTAGTTCTTGTTTTGTGTGTATTGATGATGGGGCTAATGGTTGCTCCTGCCAAGGCTGAAAAAACTGGCATGTATTTGGGTGTGAAATTTATTGATTCTATCCAAACTATGAAGGGTGAGGATGAATCAAGAGGAGCAAACACTGTCGGTGGCGCGTTGTTTGCTGGTTATGATTTTAATACAAAGTATGAACTTCCTATTCGTGCTGAGCTTGAGTATGCATTACGCTCAGATTTAATTACTCGTGGCTTTGCAGAGGAGGTTTTCTTTAACGCTCAAACTTTGCTTGCTAATTTTTATTTTGATTTTCACAATTCTTCAGACTTTACACCATATGTTGGTGCTGGTTTGGGCTTAGCTTTTACTCGCATGGAAGCAGATACTCCAGAGTGGAGTAATTTAGATGCAAATAGTACTAACTTTGCTTGGCAAGTTGGCGCTGGTGTATCATATGCATTTAATGAAACCATTAGTGCTGACCTTGGCTATCGCTTTGTGAGCTTTGGTTCATCACATCTCGAAGATGAAGATATGAGCACTAGTGTTTTTTCTTCTGCTCATGAATTTAGCTTGGGTGTTCGTTTTAGTTTCTAGTGTGTACATAGATTAAAGTTAAAAGGCCCATGGCGAAAGTCATGGGCCTTTTTTATGTCACTCCTATTTGTTGTGGTGTGTCGCTAACGCCTAAAACATAGCCTTGACAGTAACACGAAAATCACGCTTTTACTTGGCGCTAATCACTCCAATGTTCAGTTGTTTGACTGAAAGGTGGTGTTTAGTACCTAGTGCAGGGGTGATACAAGTTATTTATAGCTTTTGCTGACTTTGGTAGCACAAAAAAGCCCCTGCAACTTGCGTTGCAGGGGCTTTAATAATTAGGCTATTTTAATTCTAATACTCAAATGTTCCAGCTTCTTTTTTCACCTCAAGGGCGATTTTCCAAAGTATGGAGAGTACTAGTA
>CAYJCI010000265.1:0-2986 GCA_964368595.1 uncultured Desulfovibrionaceae bacterium | reverse complement strand
ATAATGTGTGGGTATTAAATTATTTTAAGTAGTCGACGCTGAAAAACAGTTAAAAATGCTAAAATATTAACATTTTTAATCAAAATATTCTAATAAAATTGCCCCAAAAAAGGGTGTGTGGAGTGGGCGTGTCTTTTTTGAAAAATGCGTGGAAACGCATTTTTCAGCATCAACTAAGTAGTTGCCGTGTTTATATTGTCTAGCTATCTGTCAGAGTAACTCTAAAACTGCGCCACACCTTATCAATTCGCACAGTACCAGCAGGGGCATTACGCATGGGTTTCACATGCCTAACTTCTGCACAAATAATATCAGCATGCGGGCTATCTTTTTGCCAGCTTTTAATTGCTGCAAGCTTGGCGGCTTCTTTAATAGTTGATTCTGGTATATCTTGCCCTGCAAAATGACGACGTATGATGCAGTGTGAGCCTGGCCCGCCTTCAACGTGCAACCACAAATCATGAGCTGATGCCGCGCGCAAAGCGGCCCAGTTGCCCTTGGCATCCTTACCACGCAAAATAATGAAGTTATCTACGCTACTAAAGGCTTCAATACCTTTGGGCAAGTTTAATGAAGCTAGGCTATTGCTATTTTCAGTTTTCTTGAGTTTTTTTGCATCATTAGAGTTAGTATTTGCGCCTGCTAAAACATTGGTCATCGTATTTTCAACAGCATGTAATTGTTGTTCTAGCACTTGGCGCCGCTCTTTGAGATAGTTTAACCCTCGTCGCCCACGCCCAGCCTTATGAAAAAACTTTTGCATGTTTTCACTAAGCGTAAAGCGTGGGTCAAGCTCAAGCTTTGCATCTTCTGTTTCAATATAATCAAGCTTTGTGTCGGCTGAATATTGCCACATAATATTTTGCAAAATTAGCCCTTGCTCTTGCAGTGATGCAAGCTTTTTTAGGCGCAATTCTTCATCATCAAGTTTTTGTAATAGCCGATTTAATCTATTAATTTCCCGCCTTTGGGGCAAAGCCTCAGCACTACGCATACGCTCAGCCGCAGTACCAAGCACCAAGGCATCACCAATTAATGCAGTTGCAATTATTGGATCTTCAAAAACTTGCTCAGTCTTTTGACCAGCTAAATTTGGCGGCAAGGGCCAAGCAAAAATTTCTGCCTGCAGGCCTTCACCATAAACAAATAAATCACCACCGCCCACTTGCAAATCCATTAGCAAGGCTTGAGCATCAAGCTCATCATACTTAGCAAGACTGCGTCTAAGTGCTGGGCTTAACATGGGAAAATCACGCCACTTTTCAGCATCTGCTATGATTTCAGATACATTTTTTGGCCATTCAATATTTTCATCATCAGGTGGTAAAGGTGGGCAGGAACCAAGCACAAGTTTAAGCCCTTCGCGCAAATCCAAAACAAGCCATGTTTCAAGATTAGGCGCAAAATCATCACTCATACCAGTACTAAATAGCAGTAATATTTTGCGATTAAGCCAATCAATAGCATAAGAAGCAATGCGCCGCCCAACGCAATATTTACGCATGCGCATAATAGGAGCACTGGGCGAGGCCATGGCTACTGGTCTTTGTTTTGCGAGGTAGAGGAATGGATCCCGACGTGAAGCCTTTAAGACAAGGTGCTGCTTACGCTTTTGGGAATAGATAGTAAGTACAAAGACATTCTCAACAGGCGATTGGATTTTCTCCAGGCGTGCCCCATGAAGTATAGGGGCTAAAGCAACTGCAAGACGACGAAATACATGAGCATCCATATGCAATTATATAAAGCAAATAATCATAAGCTTAGTAAAAACATTATAAATAAAGAGTTGTTTTTAACTTATTATTCACCACGTAAATGCTCATCTTCCTCTTGCCTGCTTTTGCAAGCAATACAAAGACGTGTAACTGGACGGGCATTAAGCCTTGGTACGCCAATGTCATCACCGCATTCTTCGCAAACACCATAGGTGCCATCATCAATACGTTGTAAAGCTGCTTGAATTTTACGAATAAGCCTACGCTCACGGTCACGAATGCGCAATGTAAAAGCGCGGTCAGACTCAGCAGTTGCTCTGTCTGCAGGGTCAGCAAAAACTTCATTACTATCAGTTAACTCTTCCAAGGTGGAATCACCTTTAAGTTGAGCTTCACCAAGCATTTGTTGCAATAAATTGCGGAAATGTTCTATATCCTTTTGTTCCATATGTCCTCCGACACCATTTATAGTAATATAATTGATGGATACTACACTAGCCTCATATATTTGTAAAGCTATCAATATTATTTTGTAATTCAAACTTATTGAGCAGAAAAAACAGTTCTAATTTTCACTACTTAATCAGTCTTGCCTCTTAAAATTTTTTTAAGCTCAGGCCACCTTGGTTCACCCCAAGGAGTTTTTGTAATTCTACTTGGTGACACTTCAACTTCAAATGTATTACCACCTTGCTTTATTCGCACAAAAACATCAGCCTCACTGCGTACAGCCCTTGGCGAAAATGACGCCACAAAGCTTGCCGCATCTTTAATAATATCCATAGACCAAGGGGTAATTTGCCGCCCCAAGGCCAAAGGACCAGCAAAATCACATAATTTAAATACTATATCCTGTGGCCCGATTAAACTTTCAAGCTGGGCATTGCTTGTAGCATCTCGCCCAATGGCAAGCCAATGCTCGCCCATCCCATCAGCAGACCAATATTGACGCCCGCTTTGAGCAAGGCAAAAATCATTAGCAAGTGGATTTTTTTGATGTATTAAAACCTTTGCATAGCGAGCTGCATTTTCTTGCTCAGCTAATCGGCAGCCTCCTGCTGGTGTTGGAATGTCCTTTATGCCAAAATGAGCTGCAAGGCTTAATTGATCTTTACGTCCACGCCCTGAAATGGATAAAAGCTTATCCCTATCCACAAGGCCAGAAAGTTCAGCCTTGGTTGGTTCAAGCAAGCGGGCAGATAAAGGGCGCAAAAGTTCATCACCAAGCCCACTATCACGACGAATTATGTTTAAGGTATCACGCCTTT
>CAYJCI010000264.1:0-2987 GCA_964368595.1 uncultured Desulfovibrionaceae bacterium | reverse complement strand
AAATTCGCAAATATGTGAAAAAGCTTCTTTATCATGCAGGTGTTGCCAAGATTGAAATTGAACGTGCAGGCGGCAAAGTTCGTCTGATTTTATCTACAGCTCGCCCCGGTATTGTTATCGGTCGTAAAGGTGTAGAAATTGAAAAACTTCGCACTGACTTGCGTAACAAGTTTGGTCGTGAGTTTTCACTTGAAGTTAATGAAATTCGTCGTCCGGAAGTGGATGCACAGTTGGTAGCTGAAAATATTGCTATGCAACTAGAGCGTCGTGTAGCTTTCCGTCGTGCCATGAAGCGTACCGTTACCATGGCTCGTAAGTTTGGCGGCGAAGGCATTAAGGTAACCTGTGCAGGCCGTTTGGCTGGTGCAGAAATAGCTCGTACCGAATGGTATCGTGATGGACGAGTGCCCCTACACACTTTACGTGCTGACATTGATTACGGCGTTGCCGAAGCAAGCACAACTTATGGTATCATTGGTATTAAAGTGTGGATTTATAAGGGTGAAATTCTTGACAAAGAGGTGGAACAGTAATGCTCTCCCCTAGAAAAACAAAATTTCGCAAATGGCAAAAAGGCCGCCTTCGTGGCAATGCCTTACGCGGTGCAGAAATCTCTTTTGGCGATATTGGCTTAAAAGCTCTTGAGCATGGTCAGCTAACTAGCCAACAAATTGAAGCAGCACGTATTGCTATGATGCGTCACATTAAGCGTGGCGGGAAAGTGTGGATTCGCATATTCCCAGACCGCCCCATTACCGCAAAACCATTGGAAACACGCCAAGGTAAAGGTAAGGGTGCGCCCGTGGGTTGGTGCGCTCCGGTTAAACCCGGACGAGTGCTTTATGAAATTAGAGGTGTTTCCATAGAACTAGCTAAGGAAGCTCTAACTCGTGCAGCACATAAGCTACCCATTAAAACATCCATAGTGGTTAGGGAGGGCTTATAATATGGCCGCCAAGAAAAAAGCTGCTGCCAAAAAAAGCTCAAATGCCGCCGACCTTCGTGCTTTAAGCGTTGAAGATTTGCGCAAGAAGCTTAACGAGCAGCGTGAAGAAGTATTTAATTTGCGGTTTCGTCATGCCACAGCTCAGCTTGAAAAAACATCTGAGTTAAAAGTTGCAAAACGTCAAGTGGCACGCATTATGACCGTCTTGCAGGAAAAGGAATAATGCCATGGCTGAAACTCAAGTAAAAAGCAAAGGCAGAAGCCTTACTGGGGTTGTGGTAAGCGATAAGAGCGACAAAACTATTGTTGTTCGTGTTGAAACCCTTATCAAGCATCCCTTGTTAAAAAAGTATGTGCGTCGCCGCAAAAAGTTCACAGCTCATGATCCTATGAACGAATGCGGAATTGGTGATAAAGTAAAGATTGTGGAGTTTCGTCCATTGTCACGCAACAAGCGCTGGCACTTGGTTTCCATAATCGAAAAAGCCGTATAGGAAAAAACCATGATTCAGGTAGAATCCACATTGCAGGTGGCGGATAACTCCGGTGCCAAAAAGGTTGCCTGCATCAAGGTGCTCGGCGGCTCACATCGCCGTTACGCCTCGGTGGGGGATATTATTGTTGTGTCCGTCAAAGAAGCCATGCCTCACAGCAAGGTGAAAAAAGGCGAAGTTATGCAAGCAGTAATTGTTCGTACACGTAAAGAAGTCCGTCGTGTAGATGGTTCATACATCAAATTTGATGGCAATGCCGCAGTGCTTTTATCAAAGCAAGGTGAGCCAGTAGGTACTCGTATCTTCGGCCCAGTGGCTCGTGAACTTCGTGCACGTAACTTTATGAAAATTGTTTCGCTAGCACCGGAAGTATTGTAGGAGTTACCATGAAACAATATCGAATTCGCAAAGATGATAAAGTAATGGTTATCTCCGGCAAAGACGCCGGCAAGATTGGTAAGGTGCTTAAAATCCTTCGTAAAAAGGATAAGGTTCTTGTTGAAAAGGTCAACATGGCAAAGCGTCATATGCGCGCTAACCCATACGTTCAACAACCCGGTGGCATCGTGGAAAAGGAAATGCCCATTCATGTATCTAATCTTATGGTAGTATGCGATGCTTGTGCAAAAGCTACTCGCATTGGTTATAAATACTCCGAAGATGGCAAAAAGCTTCGCTTCTGCAAGAAGTGCAACGAAGTTATGGGATAAGGTGAATCAATGACCCGCCTTGAAAAAGTATATAAAGAAAAAGTAGCTCCTGTAATGCAAAAGGAATTTAATTATAAATCCCCAATGCAACTACCAGGTATTGAGAAAGTTTCTCTAAACATTGGCCTTGGAGCTGCTAGCCAAAATAATAAACTTATGGAAGAAGCCATTGCTGAATTATCTGCCATTGCAGGTCAAAAAGCTGTGGTGACACGTGCCAAAAAATCTATCGCATCTTTCAAATTGCGTGAAGGTATGCCCATTGGGGCAAGAGTTACCTTGCGTCAAGATCGTATGTGGGACTTTTTGGACAAATTAGTAAACTTTGCTTTGCCTCGTGTGCGTGACTTCCGTGGTATTCCTGACCGTGGTTTTGACGGTCGTGGCAACTTTACCTTGGGTATTAAAGAACACACCATCTTCCCAGAACTTGAGATTGATCGTGTGGAAAACCCTAAGGGTATGAACATCACCATTGTTACCACTGCCAAGACCGACAAAGAAGGCAAATTCCTTCTTGATCAACTTGGTATGCCATTTAAGAAGTAGGAGTGAGCAATGTCACGTACAGGACTTGAAGTAAAAGCCAGACGTAAGGCCAAATTCTCTTCTCGCAAATACAATCGTTGCCCACTTTGTGGTCGTCCACGTGCTTATATGCGTAAATTTGGACTTTGCCGTATTTGCTTTAGACAAATGGCATTAAGGGGTGAACTCCCCGGCGTTCGTAAGTCTAGTTGGTAAGGGATATGGGTAGTTATCTACCCATGCCATTTTAATAATTTTAAGGAGTTACAAATGTTAACAGATCCTATTGCAGATATGCTAACACGTATC
>CAYJCI010000263.1:0-2993 GCA_964368595.1 uncultured Desulfovibrionaceae bacterium | reverse complement strand
CTGGTTTTTTTGAGCTCAATGTTATGATTATGGCCATGGGGATTTTTTATGGCGGTATTAGCCAAATTATTGCTGGCTGCATGGAGTGGGCGAAGGGCAATACTTTTGGTAGTACGGCCTTCACCTCCTACGGTGCTTTTTGGCTAACGCTTGTATTTATTTGGGTTGCGCCACATCTTGGCTTGCCTGCTGCTACCCCAATTGCCTTGGCTTGGTACTTAACCATGTGGGGCATATTCACAGCTATTTTAACTATTGCGACTTGGAATGGTAAACTTATTGGCCGTTTAGTATTTGTAAGCTTAACTATTCTATTTGCTTTACTTGCCGCCGCTAACTTTACTGGCTCTCATGCCATACATGTTCTTGCTGGATATGTGGGTATTGTTTGCGGTAGCTTTGCATTATATGAAGCTGCAGCCATAGTTATTAACGAAAAACATGGCAAACAAGTTTTGCCCATGTAATGATTTTGACAAAAGTAGCCTGCTGGAAATCAAACTTTCAGCGGCTACTTTTTTGACTTCTTTTGAGCTTTTGCGGGGGCAGAATGTGCAAGTAGCCTTTCTGTCACTACATCCTTAGGACCATCTGCTACAATTCGTCCACCTTCAACAACAATCAGCCTATCCACCATTTTAAGCATGCTCATGCGATGAGTTACTAGAATAAGCGTTTTATTGGCCACAATTTGAGTAAGGCGCGCCTGCACAGATTGCTCTGAATGAACGTCCATATTACTTGTGGGCTCATCCAAAACAAGCACCTCTGGATCACGCACCAATGCCCTTGCAAGGCCTATGGCTTGACGTTGTCCACCAGACAGTGCTTTACCCTGCTCACCCACCTGTGCACCAAAACCCTCAGGATTTGCACGCACAAACTCGCTAACACCTGATAAATCAGCTGCCCTTATGGTACGCAAATCATTCACGCTGGGGTCACCAAGTACTATATTATCACGTATACTACCATAAAAAAGCACAGTATCTTGCGGTGCAAAGCCTATTCTTGACCGCAAATCCGCACCAGCCAATTGCCTAATATCCACACCACCAAACTTAACCGCACCTTCCTTAGGCTGGTATAAGCCAATAAGCAGGCGAATTAGAGTTGACTTACCAGAACCCATTCGCCCAATAATGCCCACCTTTTCACCAGCTGCTATTTTCAAAGATACATTTTCAACGGCATTACGCTTAGCATTAGGGTAAGCAAAACTTACATTTTCAAAAGTAATAGAAGGCTGCAACACGCCAAAATCTGCGGTGGCTTGGTCTTGCTTATCTTCTGAAGGCAAAGCCATGAGTAAGTTTAATGCATCCAGTGAAATACGTGAATTTTGGAAACGAGTAATAAGCCCTGCCAATTGCATAAGCGGAGCCATAGCCCTACCTGCCAAAATATTACAGCCAATTAATCCGCCCATGGTCAAAGTGCCATCGGCTATTAGATACACACCCCAAACCACCATGGCGACGGTTAAAAGCTGTGTAATAAATGATGAAACACCAATGGCGATGGAATTATATTTTTTAGTTTCTGCATTTGCACTTGCAGAATTTTCCACCACAGTTTCCCAAACTCTTTGCATACGGTTTTCACCTTGGCAGCATTTTAGAGTTTCAAGGCCGTTGACCATCTCCACAAGCAAGGCATTTTTATGCATGCTTTGGGCATAGCTTTTTTCTGTGGCACGTTTTGAAAAAGCCTGCAAAATAAAGCCAGCCGCAAACATAATGGGCATAGCAATAAGTGGTAAAAACACCAATGGCCCGCCTATAAAGCTTAGGCAAAGCAGAAATAGCACAAGAAATGGCAAGTCAATACATGCTAGCAAGGTTGTAGAGCTAAAAAATTCTCGTAATGATTCAAATTCGCGCACATTATTAACTAAAGCACCAGTGGATTCTGGCTTGTGGTCAAGTTGCAAGGTTAAAACCTTGTTTACCAACAAGCTGGATATGACTACATCGGCATTACGACCTGCAGTATCTACAAAATAACTCCTTAAAATTTTTAATAAAAAATCAAAGGAGTAAGCCAAGCCAATACCAATGGCAAGCACCCAGAGCGTTTCAAGAGCATGGTTTGGCACCACTCGGTCATAAACATTCATTACAAAGAGCGGGCTACATAAGGCAATAAGGTTTATAACAATACTTGCAAAAACCGCGTGGCGATATATGGGTGCATAGTGCTTAATAGCATCCCAAAACCACTGCTTGCCCTTTTTTTGCCTAAAGGTATCAATGCGTTTATCTGCCTTTTTTTCTATGGTGCCAAAGGCCGCATATCCTGAGTATTGTTCGGTAAGATTTTCTACATGAAGTTGTTGTGGTTCTTCGCCTGTTTCTGGAAAAATAACAGTGGCTAAATGTTTACCATAAGCCGTTAATACGCAAGATTTATGGCCTTTTAAAAGTAGAACACATGGCAAAGTCAAAGGCGAGATATCGTTAAGAGTTTCCCTTGGTAGTATGCGAGCCTGCAACCCTGCCTTCGCGGCTGCACGTATGCATTCGCCAGGGGTTACCTGATTAACACCTGCAAGCCCAGCATATAAAAATTGTGCAGAAATTGTCTTCCCGCGTAGGCGCATTAAAGTGCTTAAGCTACGTAATAAAGGTGGAATGAAATCCACCTCAGACGGTGCTATTTCAGTGAATGCGTCTTGTTCAGACACAACTGGATTTTCGGATGGTTTGCTTGTTGTATCGCTCAAAATAATTTATCTTTTTTTGAATAGTTAAAGTTTACAACACTTAAACTTGAAGTTCGGTCAAAATTAGCTTTGCAAGGCTATGACATTGGGCAACAGCAAACTAAGCCTGCTCACCACAATGAAGTAATATTTTAATAAATCTGAATGTAATATCCATAGCCCCTCACATAATGCAAAGGATACTTGCTTTAAGCCTTAAATTATAATTAATTACAATTAGTGTCAAGCACTACAATTTTTTATAATTCTTACTACAATACTAATTTAC
>CAYJCI010000262.1:0-3003 GCA_964368595.1 uncultured Desulfovibrionaceae bacterium | reverse complement strand
AGGCCACCTGGGAACTCTAAAAGCTCCATGGCCATGGCATTTTGTACGCCATAAACACGCGCAATACCGTCACCAACATATAGTACGGTGCCAGTTTCACTCATTTCTACGCGCTGTTCATAATTTTGGATCTGATCCTCAATGATTTTGCTAATCTCTTCAGCTTTAATCTGCATGTGCTATTCACCCCTCTTGATTGTCTCCCGAAGGATAGCCAGCTGCGCACGCAAGCTTGCGTCCAGCACCCGGTCGCCTACTTTCAGAACAACACCGCCCAGTATTGATGCATCAACATCAAAGGACAGTTCAATACTTTTACCCGCCATTTTTTCCAACTGCTTTTTGATGTCGCCTTGTTTTTTGCTATCAAGGTCGATGGCAGTGAGCAAATGCCCACGAATTACGCCCTTTTCAGCATCAAGCAAGTTTGAGTAACATCCAGCAATACGCCTTAAGTTGGAAAGACGGTTTTTATCGGCAAGAAGCAGACAAAAATTAGTCATGGTTGCATCAGCACCCACTTTTGAAAGTAGGGTTTTAAGAACCATTTTCTTTTCATCAGCTGCTACCACAGGACTTTTAAACACCTTATCCAATTCTGGTGAGGCTTGCAGCAACTCACTAAGCTTAACTAAGCTTGTGTTGTGTTGTTCAAGGTCACTCATGCCAGATTTTTTACCAAGCGCAAAAAGCGCATTAGCATATCTGCGAGCTATGACGGTGTCGGTCAATTGAGCACCACCTTTGTTAAGGAGTTGTTAATAAGCTTGGTATGTTTTGTGGCATCAAGCTTGTTCTCCAAAACCTTTTCTGCCGCATCCACAATTTCATCGGCAATGGCAGCGCGTACTTCTGCTAAAACGGCACGGCCTTCATTTTCAGCGGTACGACGAGCTGCAGCAACAATTTGCTCAGCTTGGCGGTTTGCTTCATCAATGATGGCTTGTTTACCAGCTTCAGCTTGGGCACGGCTTTCGTCAAGAATTGCTTTGCGCTCTGCCTCAAGATTCATGATGGATGTTTCCACCTCGGCAAGACGCTTTTTAGCATCGGCTCGACGTTTATCAAGGTTTTCCAAATCTTGGCGGATGCCTTCGCGCCGCCCGTTAAGAAAGCCTACAAGCTTTTTGCCTGTAAGTTTCCAAAGGACAGCCACAAAGATTACAGCGTTCAAGATACGCCAGCCAAAATCAGCCCAGCGTAACTCTCCCTCTGCGGCAAAGGCAGTACTAGCTTGTAGTAAAACCAAAGCCAAGGCTATCCAAACACTCTTACATTTGCTCAAGGGCCACCCCCTTCATTTTGGAGTATGATGAACAAATTAAGCAGAATTAAAACTTTGCAAGCAAAGCTTAAAGCTGCTCGCACTAAATAGTGCGCTAACTCATAACACGGGTGGCAAGCTTGCCTGCCAAATCTTTTACTTGCTTGTTAAGCTCAGCCAAGGTGGCCTCTGCTTCAGCACGTAAGGTACTTTGGGCTGCAGCGAGCTCTGCTTGAGCAGTGCGTCCTGCCTCGCCAACAATTTCTTGCTGCTTCACGGCGCCTTCTTGCCGTGCAGCATCGCGCATGGCAGTACCTTCTTGCCTTGCACGAGAAAGCTCTGCCTGATACGCTTCGATGCGTTTCTCGGCTTCGTGCTCAAAACTTCCAGCTTCACCAGAAAGCCCGTCCATTTTTTCGCGACGTTCTTGCAAGATTGCACGAATGGGGCGAATCAGGAGGATATTGAGCACGTAGAGCGCAATGAAGAAGTTCACCATCTGAATTAGCGTGGTGATGTTAAGATCAAGCATTACACCCTCCTCATAATTGTAGGCCGCAGCACTTGCCTTGGCCTTGGATTTCAAACTTGCAGTGCAAATTTGTACCAGTTACAAAAAACAATTTTCGATTGATAAACCCAATTATCAATCAATCTGTACGTTGAAAAGGATTAGCCTTATTTACGTAGTTTGACTGCTAAATGGGTTGTGAATATTTTTACAATCGCCTAAATCTTCTATCTCAATTTGAGCTCTATGTCAAAGGATATAAAGTGCAAATTGCAGTAGTTTTAAACTTTAATCTGTTTTTAAATCTGTATCTAACTGTATATGTGAACAAAATCACATGCAAAAAAATTAATTTTTATTAAGCTTTTTGTTCAACAGGCTTTTGAGGGCCTTTCATATTTACTTGGCCTTGCACAATGCCGCCTTCTTCCATAATTAAAGCAGGTGTGTTTATGGTGCCTTCTATAACGCCACCACGGTGTATCACCACACGGCGATTGGCCTGAACGTCACCAGTAAATTTACCAGTAAGTAGCAATTCACCTACATTAAGTTCACCTTTAATTATAGCGTCTTTGCCTACAATGAGTGAGCCTTCGCTAACAATATGACCTGTGTAGATACCATCAATTCGCACTGAGCCTTGAAATGAAAGTTTACCTTCATACACAGTGCCTGCGCCTAAAAAGGCATTAATTTCGTCTTTACTCACAATATCCGTCCTTATGGTTTGTATATTAAATTTGCTATGCAAGGCATAAAGCAAGCCCTGCACAAAGCTTTTTTAAATTAGCTTAACTCTTAAACATAAATCTGCGCATGGAAACATTGAGCACAATGCCAAGCAGGGCGCAGTTTACAAGCATGGAACTGCCCCCATAACTCATAAAGGGTAGTGGTATGCCAACCACAGGCATAAGACCAATTACCATGCCCATATTAATGACAATTTGCCAAAAAAAGTAAAAGAACACGCCCACCGCTAGCATACTACCAAAGCGATCTCTTGCTTTAACTACAGTGCTATATATAGCCAATAAAAAGAGACAATACAAGCTTACTAAGGCAACACATCCTGCAAAGCCCCATTCTTCACCAAATACAGCTACGGCAAAATCTGAGTGTTTTTCCGGCACAAAGCGAAGCTGGCTTTGTGTGCCTTCAAAAAACCCTTTACCCCAAAGCTTGCCAGAGCCAATGGCAATTTGAGATTGTATAATATGATAGC
>CAYJCI010000261.1:0-3039 GCA_964368595.1 uncultured Desulfovibrionaceae bacterium | reverse complement strand
AAAAACTTTAACCCACAGTTGTAAGGGGGAGCCGAGAGTGGGTGCGAATGGGTAGTGTTCGCAAATATTCTCGGAAACCCCTTTTGTGAAAGGAAAATGAATGTTAGATATTTTTAATCCTACTCGTTTGAGTGCCTTTGTTGGCGGAAAGGAAATTATTTTTGAAGTGGGCAGGCTTGCGAATCAAGCTCATGGTGCAGTTTGGATTCAGTGCGGTGGCACTGTTGTACTTGTTACTGCTTGTGCTCAGCCTTTAGAAGTTGACAGAGGGTTTTTCCCACTAACAGTTGAATATACTGAAAAAATGTATGCAGCTGGCCGTATTCCTGGTAGCTTTTTCCGTAGAGAGATTGGTCGCCCATCTGAGCGCGAAACCTTAGTTTCAAGACTTATTGATAGACCTATCCGTCCTTTATTCCCTAAAGGCTTAAAAGAGGACGTGCAAGTTCTTGCCAATGTGCTTTCAGCAGATCAGGAAAATGAGTCCGATGTACTAGCTTTAACTGGTGCCTCTGCTGCTGTGCTTATTTCTCATTTACCATTTGATGGCCCTGTGGCTGGCGGTCGTATTGGTCGCGTTGATGGTAAGTTTGTGCTTAACCCAACCTTTGAAGTGCAAGAGCAAAGCGATTTTGATATTGTTTTTGCTGCAACTCGTGACGCCATCACCATGGTTGAAGGCGAAGCTAAATTTGCACCAGAAGCTTTAATCATCGAAGCTTTAGACTGGGCACATAAAGAAATTCAACCACTTATTGACGTACAAATTAAACTTGCTGAACTTGTTGGCAAGCCAAAAATTGAATTCACTGCCCCAGAAATGGACGCAAAATTTGTTGAATTTGTTAAAAAGTGCGCCATGGATGCTGGCATTGCTGATGCTGTGCGTGTTCCTGAAAAGCTTGCTCGTAAGGATGCTCACAAAGCTGTTAAAGCAAAGGTTATGGAAGTATTACTTAATGACGAAGCATGGGCTGAACACCCAGACTTTAAGAGCGTTGGTGATATTTTGGGTGACATCGTTAAAAAGCTTGTGCGTAGCCGTATTGTTGAAGAAGGAACTCGCATTGACGGACGTGACACTAAGACTGTTCGCCCCATTCAAATTCAGACTTCTTTATTACCACGCACCCATGGCTCTGCCCTATTTGCTCGTGGTGAAACCAAGTCCCTTGTGGTGACAACTCTTGGTGCTTCCACCGACGAGCAACGCATGGACTCCTTAAATGGTGATGTAACCAAGCGTTTCATGCTGCATTACAACTTTGCTCCATATTCTGTGGGTGAAGTTAAGCCTGTTCGTGTATCTCGTCGTGAAATTGGTCACGGTGCTTTGGCTGAAAAAGCTTTAAGTTACATTTTGCCTGCTGCTGAAAAGTTCCCCTTCACAGTACGTATTGTATCAGAAACCTTAGAATCTAACGGTTCATCCTCCATGGCTGCTGTTTGCGGTGGTTCATTATCCCTTATGGATGCAGGTGTTCCTGTAACTGCACCAGTTGCTGGTGTTGCCATGGGTTTAATTCGTGAAGGTGATAATTTCATCGTGCTAACAGACATCTTGGGTGATGAAGACGCCCTTGGCGATATGGACTTTAAGATTGCTGGTACTGCTGAAGGTATTACCGCCGTGCAAATGGATATTAAAATCACAGGCATCACCACTGAAATCATGGCAAAAGCCATGGAGCAAGCTCGTGAAGCCCGTATGCACATTTTATCTGAAATGAGCTCTGCACTTGAAAGCCCACGTTCTGAGCTTTCAAAATTTGCACCTCAACATGCAGAAATCTTTGTTAACCCTGATACCATCCGCCTAATCATTGGCCCTGGTGGTAAAAACATTAAAGCCATCACTGCCGCCACTGGCGCATCCATTGATATTGATGACAGCGGCCGCATTTCTGTATTTGCACCAACTGCTGACGCCATGGCCACTGCTAAGGAAATGGTACAATACTATGACCAACGCCCAGACCTTGGCAAAAACTATGTTGGTAAGGTACGCAAAGTTCTAGAAATTGGCGCCATTGTAGAAATCTTACCTAATGTGGAAGCATTGGTTCACGTTTCACAAATGGACGTTAATAGAGTTGAACAACCAGGAGACATTGCTCGCCTTGGTGAAGATATGATTGTTAAGGTTATTGAAATTAATGGTGATCGAATCCGCGCTAGCCGCAAAGCCGTGCTTTTAGAAGAGCAAGGCCAAGAGTGGACACCTGAAAGCACTGCTCGCCCTCAACGCGACAATAGAGATCGTGGTGACCGTGGTGACCGTGGCGGTCGTCGTAATGACCGTGGCGATAGGGGCGGCCGTCGTTAATAACAAATTAGTTAATCTAATGGTGCAGCCTTAAATATAAGGCTGCACTTTAATTAAGGATATTACTATGACTGACATACCACAACAAGAAAATGATACCCGCACCCACTTTCAAGGGCTTGGTCAGCAATGGGCAGTATTAGTTGGTAATCCTGCAGCACTTATGCCACAAATCGTTGGCACTGTTATTCAAGCAGGTGCAACTCGTGAAGCTTGGCAGCGTAAGGATCAAAATAAAGAAACCATACTCATGGCCTGGCCTCAAGAAGAGCCAATCCGCGCAGCAGCAATCATGCAAGGCGAACCAGAAAGCAAGCTTAACCCAGTTACTGCTGTACCTTTACTTGATGGTTTACCCAATGACTTAACCGTTGCTGAAAGTGTTGTTTGGGAGTCTGGTGTTGAGGCCAACGTCGGTATAGAAGTTTTTGAAGGTCGCAAACCTCTTTGGTTCTACAATCCATTATATTTCCGTGATAAAGAAGATTTAACACCAGGTGTGACTCATACTTTTAGTGTGGCTGGTCTTGCTTTTGGTGTGCGTAAAGCCTTGCTTGACGAAATGACCATTACCCAAGGTCCACTATATGAAGCCCACGCCGAGGCTTGGCTTGAGGCCAATCCTGACAAGGGGCGTCTCGATGTTCCTACATTAAAAGTAAATCTTGCTGGTAAGCAAATTATTATGCCTGGGCGTAATTTTTGTGAGTATG
>CAYJCI010000260.1:0-3053 GCA_964368595.1 uncultured Desulfovibrionaceae bacterium | reverse complement strand
ATTTAGACTAAAACTTAATTAAGATAAAAATAAAATCCAAAAGCCTGCATTGTATGTAGACTTTTGGATTAGTTAATTTAAGAATAAGATAGTTTTTTAATATTCTGCTATTACATTAATCACTTTTCTTGCTTTTTGCCATTTCATCACGAGCTTGCTTGGTATGACGCAAAAATATATCTTGAATGCCTTTAATTTGACCAAGCCCAAGCATATGTATTTTTGCTTCAATGCCTTGTGCTTTTAATTGTGATAACCAAGAATCTGCCTCTGGCCCAGCCATATCATTACGAGCATGGTCGCCCGCAACCACCATAAACGGCTGCAACCAAACTGTTTTAACCTTATTTTCTTTTAACTTTGTCAACACCTTATCAAAGGTACTGCTACCCTCAACAGCAGCCACGTAGACTAGCTTATCTTTTTCTTGAAGTGCTTTTTCCAAGGCATAAAGCATTATATCACCTGGGCCATGATGATTGCCATGCCCCATAAGCACTATAGCCTCGTCCTTTTTACGCTCTTTAGGCAATGCCTCTAGCAAAACATCTCTAACTTCGTATAAGTCTTGCCCTGATGACATTAGTGGGTAGCCAAGCAAGATACTTTTAAATCTATCAGGGTGCACAGTAACATTTTTAACTATCATTCTCTGTAACTGATAAAATTCTTCAGCAGCACCCACGTGAAATGATTGCACACGCACATTTTTATAACCACTCTCAGCAGCTTTATTTAAGGCTGCATTAACAGACAATATCTTCACACCCTGCTTTGCTAATTTATTACGTATTATATCTGATGTATAGGCGACAATAATTTCATCACCTACCTTAGCATAGGCTTTTTCAAGTGCATCCAAGGCAACCTTGCCCTCTGGCATGCTAGTACCAAAAAACACTAATATATTGGCCCATTTTTCTGTTGCATGGGCAAAATTAAAGGGGGCGACACAAGTAATTGTTAAAAGAAATAGAAAGGCGATAAGTTTTTTTTGCATAATTTCTCTCCAGTACACGTTTAAATTAAAATGATAAACATCATTTGTGACCGTGCTTCTAAAAAGAAAACTCCGCTAATAAGCGGAGATAAACTCAAGAACATCACGGCAAATACCCGTTGCCACAAGTCCATGGCCTTAGCTTAGCTAAAGCTCACGCTGACATACTAAAGCAGGTCTTCCGGCTTACCTCTGTTTTTGCACCTTCCCAGATTGCTCCAGTGGTATAACGCAAAAAATTAACAAGGCTAACGGCGGCGGGTCCGCTCTCGACTTTAACGAGATTCCCTATTAAGCCCTCATCGGCACTTTCGTATAAATAAAGCCTAAAGCAAATGATAACCTTTGTCAATTTCTCAAATTCAACATGAAATCATTAGGCTTATAACTTGCCTTATCATAGCTCAAGGGTTAATTTGTGCTTTAGAAAATAAGGCAAAAAGACACAATGTTAATTATTCACGACCTTACCATAAATTCCTACACTAAGGAAAAACGAAAGACTTTAAGTCTACGTATAGGCCCCAAAGGTGAAATCTCACTCAAAGCTCCATTGCATGCCAGTGAAGCTGAAGTGCATGATTTTGTGCTTCGTAAAAAGGCATGGATTAACAAAAAACTTGCCCACTTTGCCCAATTTGAGCACTTACCCACTGGGCCTTTAAGTGAAAGGGCATACATTCTATATTTAGGCAAAGAATATGACTTAATCAAACATGAAAGCAGTACGAAAAATGAAGTCAAGCTTGAGCCAAACAGCCTTATTTTATACACAAGTAAGCCAAATAATACTAGACATAATGAGCGGATATTAAGCCGTTGGCTACTAAGCCTAGCTGAGCTAGTTTTTCATGAGCGCTTAAGCCAAATATTGCTTAATTTTCCTGAAATAGCCCGACCTGTACTAAAAATTCGTAAATATAAGGGGCGCTGGGGCAGCTATGCTAGCAATCATGTTATGACCTTAAATTCTGTGTTAATACACGCAGGCATAGACGCTATTGACTATATTATCACCCATGAGCTTTGCCATTATTACCACAAAGGCCACGGGGCAGATTTTTATGCCCTACTCACGGAAAAAATGCCCACATGGAAGGAAGTTAAAAAAAGCTTACATAACGGGCAAGTGAGCATGCTTTAATAAAAATTACTCACAAATTGTAAAAATTACCTACTAGCCTCCAAAACTACCTCCCTATAACATATTAATATAATATTCTTTTTTTATTAATACAATGGTATTTTTTTTGCATGTTTTATACAGATGGCATTATATGCCTAGTGGGGAAATTTAGGAAATTTGGAGAAATTATGAATATTATTGACAACTATAATTATATTAATACCATAGCTTCACAATTATTTACACCACAACGCAACGAAACTAGCTTCACATCAACCACACATGACACTGTGAGCATTTCCAATGAAGCAAAAGTGCTTTTTGCAAATTCACAAAACATTCAGCAAGGCAACACAACTGAACAAGATAGCGAGCAACAATCTAACAATGAGAGTTACGCCTCTGCTCAATTCAAAAAAACCATGCAATGGAATTCTGTCAAATCCAATGATGATGAATTAACTGAAGAAGAAAAACAACGCAAAATACAAGAAGAAATCCACAAAAAACAAGCAGAATCTTTAAACAGTTTTGAATCAACGAACACAGAAAGGCAAGCTAGCATATTTCCAGATAGCCTAGATAATTTTGCCCCAACAGGCCAAGAGGCAAATGCCCAATCTTTCTTCGTGCCATCTATTGTGCAAGACAATATGCCGCATATTAGCGAATTGCCAGCAGTGGGCGAAGCTGGCGGTGGCATGAAAATACAGCAGCTTTTTGATAAAGGAAATAATGCATGGAATGCCTATACCCAAGCCATGAATGAATTTGGCCTTGAGGACTCTATAAGTTTTGCTCAGTCTGACGACTTTGCGCAGTGGCGAAGTGCTAACCCAGAACTTGCACAAGAACTTGATGCTAGAAGCAAAGCAATTTTTAATCAAATGACATAGAATAAATTCATTTTAATTTATAATTTATTTA
>CAYJCI010000259.1:0-3083 GCA_964368595.1 uncultured Desulfovibrionaceae bacterium | reverse complement strand
GTGCCTTTAAGCATTTGTATTGATTGATATAAGAGAATGGTAATAAAGAAAATATCTAAGGCGTCACGCCAATCAAAGCTAGCGGCAAATAAATTATCTACTAAAATATCCATTTAGATTTCAGAACCTTAGACTAAAAATTTTCTATAGTGCGCAGGGTTTGCACTGTATCAGCTACACGATGCACCCTATGCAAGCAAAACCCCTTAGTGGCAAGTACGGCAGTTAATGCCTGAGTAGCATTACCACGTTTTACAAAATCATTTGCATCACATTGTGATAATGGAGATAAAAATGACTTCATGGAAATGGCAGTTAAAATTGGCAAGCCAATTTGTTGAAACCGAGTTAAATTTTGTAATAATTCTACATTTTGCTCAAAGGTCTTACCAAAGCCAATGCCTAAATCAAGCACAATATTTGCTTCTGGTAAGCCAGCCTTGGTTAGACGTTGTAGATGAAACTCAAAAAATAGGCGTATATTATCAGTTATATTATCATGAATAATGGTTTGTTGCATTAAATGCGGGCGATTGGTGGTATGCATAAGCACGTAACCTGGCTTATACTCCCCCACAACCTCCAAAAGCTCAGGCTCAAATGTGCAGGCTGATATATCATTAATAATATGCACCCCAGCTTCAAGAGCAGCCTTGGCAGTTGAGGCATGATAAGTATCTACTGAAACATAGGGAGCCTTAGCGCCTTGGCCCTTTTTGGCCTTTTCATTTGCTGTGTTAATCTCAGCCATTAGCGGATTAAGCACTGGCAACAATCGCTTCATTTCATCTTCAGCGCTAACAGGCGAAGCACCGGGGCGAGTGGACTCTGCGCCAATATCTAAGATATGCGCGCCTTCAGCCCATAGAGTTTTAGCATGATCAAGGCCTGCCTCAGCCGTGCTGTACAGGCCTTGATCATAAAAAGAGTCTGGAGCAAGGTTAACAATGCCCATAACCCCAAATGGGGCTATGTTAAAAACTTCACCGTTACGTAAAGTCCAAGAAGAGCATTGTTTACTTTTTGGCATTATCCTCATCCTGTGGGATATTTTCCTGATCCACTTTATTCTCATCTTGTGATGCAGAGTTTTGGTTTGGTTCATCTTCTGCTTCAAGCAAAAAATCCTGACCATTATCTACAGGCTTAGCATCATCTGCATTATCAGCACTTTGAGCATTATCTGCATTATCTGCTTTTTGAGTATTATCTGCAGATGTTTTGCCTTGATCTTTAATATCAAGAGGCGGCAAAGCTTTTTCTTGCATGATTAGGTCGATATCGTCACCGCTAATGGTTTCACGCTCAAGCAAAGCCTCAGCAATGCTATGTAGGAATTTAATATTCTCTTCCAATAGCTCGCGGCAAGTTTTGCGAGCAGTATCAACCACACGCTTAACTTCAGCATCCACAAGGCGGGCTGTATCTTCACTAAAGTTTTTATTTTGTACCCATTCTCTACCAATGAAAACTTCTTCACCAGTTTCACCAATGGCTAGCGGGCCAACAGCGTCACTCATACCCCATTCACATACCATTTTTCTGGCGGTGCGGGTTACACGCTCAATATCATTGCTAGCACCAGTAGTAATGTCATCAAAGACAAGCTCTTCAGCAACACGACCACCTAAAAGCACAACCAAGGTATTTTGCAAATAATTGCGGGAATATCCGTGCCTATCTTCTTCTGGTAATTGCATGGTAACCCCAAGAGCACGCCCACGAGGAATAATTGTAACCTTATGCACAGGGTCAGTCTTTGGCAAAAGACGAGCAGCAAGAGCATGGCCTGCTTCATGATAAGCAGTAATGCGTCTTTCCTCTTCGGATAAAATTAAACTACGGCGCTCACGGCCCATGAGAACTTTATCCTTAGCATATTCAAAATCATTCATTTTTAAGAATTCTTCATTAAGCTTAGCAGCTTGTAGGGCAGCCTCGTTAACAAGATTTTCTAAATCCGCGCCAGAAAATCCAGGTGTACCGCGCGCCAAGGTGTCAAGGTTAACATCTTCAGAAAGTGGGGTGCGTCTTGTATGCACCTCCAATATGCGCCTACGTCCTTTAAGGTCAGGAGTTGGCACAACTACTTGCCTATCAAAACGACCAGGACGTAAAAGAGCTGGGTCTAAAACGTCAGGGCGGTTGGTGGCAGCAATTAAAATTACACCTTCGTTAGACTCAAAACCGTCCATTTCAACAAGCAATTGGTTAAGAGTTTGCTCACGCTCATCATGACCACCACCAAGCCCAGCACCACGCTGACGGCCCACGGCGTCAATTTCATCAATAAATATTAAACAAGGAGCATTCTTTTTACCTTGGGTAAACAAATCACGTACACGAGATGCACCAACGCCGACGAACATTTCCACAAAGTCAGAACCAGAAATGGAAAAGAAAGGAACACCAGCTTCACCAGCAACAGCGCGCGCAAGCAATGTTTTACCAGTCCCAGGAGGGCCAACTAACAATACACCCTTAGGTATGCGCCCGCCTAGACGAGTAAACTTCTTAGGATTGGATAAAAATTCAACAACTTCAGATAGCTCGTCCTTGGCTTCATCAATACCAGCAACGTCTTCAAAGGTAACCCTACCCTGCTCCTCATTAAGCAAACGAGCACGAGAGCGCCCAAAGCTCATGGCCTTGCCGCCGCCACCTTGCATTTGGCGCATGAAAAACACCCACACACCAATGAGTAAAAGCATGGGGAACCAAGAAATCAATAAGGTCATATACCAAGGCTGGTCGTCTAAAGGCTCAGCCTTGATGGCAACTTTTTTATCCATAAGGCGGCTAACTAAATCAGAGTCACTAGGTGCATAAGTTTGTATATTATCACCACTAATACTTTGACCAATTAGGGTATTACCTCTGATAATAACCTCAGTAACTTCGCCTTGTTCAACTTGTTGTAAAAATTCAGTATACAGCACATTTCTATTGGCACTTTGTGGCTGTTGGAACATATTAAAAAGCATAACCATAGCAAGGGCAATAACGGCCCAGAGCGTTAGGTTGCGGGTAAATTGATTCAAAATGGCCTCCGTATTTATATTATGGTAAATCAATTAATTTTT
>CAYJCI010000258.1:0-3090 GCA_964368595.1 uncultured Desulfovibrionaceae bacterium | reverse complement strand
AGGCAGGTCAAAAACAAATGCAAAAAATAAGCTATGTGTAGTCAAACTAAGAAAAATACCCAGATATATTTGGACCATAGCGGTCAAGCTCATCGTTTTCATGTGATGCTAAAGCCCATTGGCCCTGCTTGCAATTTAGATTGCAGTTATTGCTATTATTTGCATAAAGAGGATTTGTTTAACCGTGCCACCAAGGTAATGAATGACCAAACACTTGAAGCAGTTATCAAACAATATATCGCCGCCAATGAGCACAAAGAAGTTGTGTTTTCTTGGCAGGGTGGTGAGCCAACCTTGCTTGGTATTTCATTTTTTGAAAAGGCCTTAGCCTTACAAAAAAAACATAATCCAAATAATAAAATTATTGCCAATACTTTGCAAACCAATGGAACTTTGCTCAATAAAGATTGGGCTAAGTTTCTAAAAGAGCGTGATTTTTTAGTAGGATTTTCCATTGATGGACCTCAGGAATTACATAATAAATGCCGTTTGGACAAAAAGGGTCAAGGCACTTTTAGTGAAGTAATGCAAGGTCTTGAGCATCTAAAAGCATGTGATGTGCCCTTTACCACTCTCACCACAGTTAATAAATATAATGCCAAAAGTCCTTTGGATGTTTACACATTTTTAACCAAGGAGCTAGGTTCAAGTTATGTGCAATTTAATCCATGCGTTGAGCCATTAGTTTTTACCGAATACGCCCCAAAGCATTGGGATGAAAATATCCTACCCCGTGTAGACAAGTATACAAACTCCGCCCATGCTCAAAAATTTGTTACGGAATGGTCTGTAATTCCAGAGGATTGGGGTGACTTCCTTTGTGTAATATTTGATGAATGGATACAAGCTGACCTAGGCAAGGTGCTAGTAAATTGGTTTGAAACTGCCGTCGCCCAAGCCATGAATTTACCAGCTCAAATTTGCACCACAGGCCAAATTTGCGGCAAAGGCGTTGCTGTTGAATGTGATGGTAGTGTATATAGCTGTGATCACTATGTAAACAATGAATATTGTTTGGGTAATGTGCACGACTCAACTTTGCGGAACTTAGTATTCTCAGCTCGACAACAGGATTTTGCATTTAAAAAGCAAAATGAGCTTGCCCATGAGTGCTTGCATTGCCCGCATGGCACTTGGTGTTGGGGGCAATGTCCAAGGCATCGCTTTGTAAGAACGTCCCAAGGTGCACAGCCAATAAACTATTTATGTTTAGGGTTTAAGCAATTTTATAATCACGCCATGCCACAAATAAAACATATTGCCAACTTATGCTTGCAACATGGCACAGCTTAAATGTAGGATGATTAATTCTTATTAGTATATTACCTTAAAATTTTTTAAGTAACACTTTAACTTTACAGAGGTCTATATGTTTCAACAACTGTATAAGGCTCATTTTAAAAAAATTGCCGCTGTAACTGTTCCGCTTTGTGCAACCATGTTTGGTGCTACAAGCCTTGCTAGTACTGCCGTGGCAGCTGATGCAAAACAACCAAACATTCTAGTAATTTTTGGTGATGACATTGGCATTACAAATATTTCTGCTTATTCACACGGTCTTATGGGCTATCAAACTCCAAATATTGATAGCATCGCGAAGCAAGGCATGATGTTTACAGATTATTATGCTGAGCAAAGCTCAACGGCAGGGCGCTCTGCCTTTATTACAGGGCAAACTCCATTTAGAACTGGCCTTAGCAAAGTTGGTGTGCCTGGTGCGGATTTAGGCATTCAGGATAAGGACGTAACCATTGCTGAAGTTCTTAAAGCTCAAGGCTATGAGACTATTCAGCTTGGTAAAAATCACCTTGGTGACCGTGATGAATTCTTGCCCACCAATCATGGTTTTGATGAGTATTATGGTAATTTATATCACTTGAACGCCGAGGAAGAGCCAGAGCATCCTGATTATCCTAAAAATCCTGAATTTAAGAAAAAGTATGGCCCACGTGGGGTAATTCATTCCTTTGCAGATGGCAAAATTGAGGACACTGGACCACTTACCCGTAAAAGAATGGAAACTATTGATGATGATGTTACTCAAAGGGCAGTGGATTATATTGCTAAACGTAAAGACGCTAAAAAGCCTTTCTTTATGTGGTTAAATTATACTCACATGCACTTTAAGACTCATGTTAAGCCAGAAAGTGTAGGGCAAAGTGGACAATATATGAGCCCATATTCTGATGCTATGATTGACCATGATAAAAACGTTGGTTCTGTGCTTGCGGCTCTAAATAAAGCTGGTCTTGATGAAAACACCATCGTTATTTACACCACAGACAATGGCCCACATATGAACACTTGGCCAGATGCTGGCATGACTCCATTTAGAGGGGAGAAGAATACCAACTGGGAAGGTGCTTTTAGAGTGCCCGCCATGATTCGTTGGCCTGGCCATATTAAAGCCGGAAGTATTGATAATAGCCTTGTATCCTCTATGGACTGGTTCCCAACCTTAATTGCCGCCACTGGTAATGCTAAGATTAAAGAACAACTCTTAAAGGGGCAAAAACTAGGCAAAGAAACATATAAAGTTCATCTAGATGGCTATAATATCTTACCATATTTAACTGGAAAAGATAAGAAAAACCCACGTAAAGAGTTTTTCTACTTCTCTGATGATGGTGATTTGCTAGCCTTGCGCTATGGGCATTATAAATTTGTGTTCATGGAGCAAAGATTACAAGGAACTTTGGGTGTTTGGGCTGAGCCATTTGTGGCCATGCGTATGCCAAAGCTATATAATTTGCGTACAGACCCATTTGAAAGGGCAGACATAACTTCAAATACTTATTATGATTGGCTACTTGACCATGTATTTGTGTTTGGATTTGCTGTGGATGAAGTTACAAGACATTTAGAAACTTACAAAGCTTTTCCCCCAAGTCAAAAGGGTGCAAGCTTTACCATTGACCAAGCTGTTGAAAAATTAACAACTTCCATTGTAAAATAAATATAATAATTGACTAAATAAAAAAGCCTTCTTCGTAATACGAGGAAGGCTTTTTGCTTGTAATTTTCAATAAATTTATACATTAAATAAGAAGTGAACAACGTCACCATCTTTAACCACATACTCCTTGCCTT
>CAYJCI010000257.1:0-3092 GCA_964368595.1 uncultured Desulfovibrionaceae bacterium | reverse complement strand
GATCAATATTTAATTCTGGTAGTTTAACGGCTAAAGAAATTGTATTGGCCTTGCTAGTTGGCAATATTTTATCAACACCCATGCGAGCCATTCGTCATCAATTTCCTTCATATGCAGGATTTTTTAAACCCAAGGTTGCAATTCAATTAATTGTTTCTAATCAGGGTTTGCGTGCTGCTAGTATGATTTGCGTAACCATTATTTATTATTTTTGGTAATTCAATTACACTCCTTCTTCCTTACAGCTAATTTATAATTATAGCAAAGCTTAACTATGTATGCTTTTTCATTATTAACAGCATAATGGCTAGGCTGTTGTTTCACCTATGTTTAAATAATTACTTAGCACTAAAAACCTGACAATTACTTGATAATTAGCAACTTTGACTTTAGCAGAGCACAAAAAAAGCCAGCGGAATTTCTTCCACTGGCTTTTTATTTATTTATATGCTGGGTCTAAAAATGTTGACCCATGGTGAACTCAAAGCGACCTGCTGGCACTTTGCCACTATAATCTTCAGCTAGCGGGAAGCCATAAGCTACGCGTAAATCACCCATTGGTGAGCGCCATCTAAGCTCAAGACCAGCTGAGTAAACTATATGGTCACTAACTTCCATATAGGTTGAGTCAATGTTAAAGCCGGCATCTAAGAATGGCACAATGGATAAGCCCAAATCTTTTTGGAATGTCCATATGTATTCAATGTTTACAACACCCATTCTGTCGCCGCCAATTCTATCACCATACACTTTATCGCGTGGGGATAGGCTTGTATAATCGTAACCACGGATAGTATCAATACCACCAACGTAGAAGCGTTCAAACACAGGAACGATTGATCCTGATTGGTTTTCAAATACGCCACCTAAGCGGCCACGAATGTGGGCTACATGATCTTCTCTAAGGCTATAGAAAGCCTGCCAATCAACCATGGCTTTTACAAAGTTATCTGTACCGCCAAGGCCGCCGCCGCCATATTCAGCCCATAGGCGTGTAATTGTACCAGTTGTTGGGTGCCTTGAATCAGTGGTGTCGCGCACAATGCGAGCATTGACAGCACTTGTCCAGTTAATACCCTCATAGTTACGGATACTTGGGGATGAGGCTGTATTAATGCCATATAGTTCATAACGTTCTAAGCGGTAACCACCACCAATACTTGTATATTCACCAATGGGGTAGGCTAGGCGAATAGAGTCACCAAAAGTATCTTTTGTGAAGTCATCC
This sequence comes from uncultured Desulfovibrionaceae bacterium, assembly GCA_964368595.1. Taxonomy (GTDB): domain Bacteria; phylum Desulfobacterota; class Desulfovibrionia; order Desulfovibrionales; family Desulfovibrionaceae; genus CAYJAD01. The sequence goes on along the minus strand of CAYJCI010000257.1, from coordinate 1,864 downwards.
CAATAATCATGGTTATAGTAAAGGTCATTACCAATTAATAGATTGGTGTCATAAAGACGCGGGTTGGTAAATGACAATGTACCAGATGTACTACGCCAAGATAGGAAACCTTGTAATTGCAACCAGTACCCACGGCCGAACAGGTTACGCTCCATAATAGAGCCAGATACACCAACGTCATAATAAGTGGAGTAACCAATACCTGCCATAATGGCACCTGTGTTAGTTTCTTTTACCTTAATTTTTAGGTCAACTTCTTCAGGAGAACCAGTAGGCACAAGCTCTGTATCCACAGATTCAAAGTAACCAAGACGGTTTAGACGCTCAGTGGAGCGGCGCATTTTAGCACCTTCATAAACGTCACCATCAGCAAGGCGTAATTCACGCAAGATAACATTGTCACGAGTTCTTGAATTACCTTCAACTACTGCGCGGCGGATATATACTTTTTGTTTTTTGTTAACTAGGTAGCCAACATTTAGGCTTGGCGCACCAGATTCATCCTTAAGTATCTTTGTTTCAACTTCAGCAAATGCGTAACCATAATCGCCATAGAATTGTGTAAGGCGCTTTGTATCTTCCTGCATTACTGAAAGAGAAAAATACTCATTTTCATCTTTTTGTGTATCCATTTCAACTACATGCAACAAACGCTCTTCAGTGTCGATAAGATCGCCACCAAATTGAATCTCATTAATTTTATAGCGCTGGCCTTCATTAACCTGGAAGGTGATGTAAATGCCATCTGGCTTATATTCAACTTCAGGGGCAGATACTTGAATATCAATATAACCCTCATTAAGACCAAAGGCAGCAATGGCGTTAGAGTCACGCTCAAGGTACTCGTCTTCTAAAATACCAGTACCAGTGAACCATGAGAACATGGTGCGAGGCTGTAAAGCCATGTATTCAGAAATATCATCTTGATCTAAATTATTAAGACCATTAATTTTAACTTCTTCAATATAAAGTTTATTACCTTCATTTACAGAAAGTAAAAGGCGCGCGCCTGTGCCGCCATCTCTAGTAATTACCTCTGGCTTCACTTCCGCAAGATAATAACCTTCTTTACGATAAAGCTCAGTCACTTTTTGAATATCATCGGCAAGCAATTTATCATTCAAAACAGCGCCAGTTTTTGTGCTCATGGCAGCTAGGATGTCATCTTCATCAATTTCATCAGAACCTTGAATTTGAATTACATCAATGCGTGGCTTTTCAATCACGTTAAATACAAGGACATTACCTTCTAAACTAGCATTTACATCGCTAAAGTAACCCATGTCCCACACGCGCTTAACTTCTTCGTTAATGGCAGCAGCATCTGGGGCATCACCTTTACGGATTGATAAACGCATAAGCACTGCATCTGGGTCCATAATACGCATACCCTTAACCTGAACATCAGATAATCCACCTGATTTTAATGGGGTAGAGGATGATAATACAGGGCTAACGCCCGCTGGTGAAACTTCTTGCTGAATAACGCTTGAAACACGTGTTGTTAATACATCCACAGCGTTAGCAAGCTCAATAATGCTCTTTTTTTGTATGGTTACAACATCGGGGATTTGATTGCTTGTAACTGGCACAATACGAGAATCCAGCGTAAATCCATCACCAAGCTGGTTAAATACACCATACACAACGACTTGAACATTGGCAGTTGTTCCCATTTTGCGAGCAGTTTTAATGTCAATTGTGTCAACATTTTGCTGGTCAACAATAGTGCGGGCACGAGCAGCAGGCACAACGCGTATGTTTTGGTTTTGCAATCTTTCCAAAAGCAACTTTGGCACATCATTACGTAAATATCCCATATCATCGCCAGCATTGACTTGATAAGGGATAATAAGAACTTGCG
>CAYJCI010000256.1:0-3093 GCA_964368595.1 uncultured Desulfovibrionaceae bacterium | reverse complement strand
ATACACAAGGTATGGCATAATGTAGAAAAATACGTTCCTGTTTTTATCCCTAAAAAAAATAAATACTTGAGCTATAAATAATAAGAACATCAGCAATAAGCCATTGCCGCGTATGGTGCTTGCAATGAATGCTATAATCGCGAAAATAAAAACTTTTTTTATGGTAAGATTATTAGTTCGCACTGAATCGTGCAAAAAAAGTACGCCTAGTGTGGATAGAAATAAAAATGGAATATCGCTAAAAATAGAATCAAAAAACTCATACATAAATGCATTAAAACAAAAACATGCAATTAAAAATAAGTTTTGCAATGGTGTTAGAGTTTTACGGAAATAGACATACATTGTTAATATAAATAAAATAAATGTCAAAAATATAGCACTTTTAAAGACATATATAGAGCTACCAAAAAGTGCAAGAAATCCTGAAAGATATAGAGGAAACCCCCAAGGGTATGCAATCGGTGCAAGGGTTATGTCATCAGTATTATTTATCAAGAAGGTATTTTTTTCTATAAAGTCTTGTATGCTTCCATCTAAGATACTTTGTGCTTGCATAATATATGAAGAATGATCTCCCCCCCAATTATGCCAAGCTGTAATATTAAAACAAAACAAAATGGTGCTTATTACCAAAAGAATGAAAAGGTATAAATATTCTCTATTATTTTTCAGCATTAAAATTTATCCTTATGCTTTTGCTTAAATCTTTTTTTTCAGAAAAACTGCAACCAGTGATACAGGTATTAAATAAAGACAATGGGTTAGAACTGCAATGCTCAATGCACTTTCTGCATCCACATTAAACCATGAAAGGCTTAACACAGCAGCCCCCTCAAAAACACCTAATCCTCCAGGAGAACTTGGTAAAGCCATACCCATGCTGGTTACACAAAAAACGATGGCGCATTGTGATAAACTAAGAGGGATATTGCCTACATGTATAATGCAAATATAAAATGAAATAAAATAAAAGAGCCAAATTACACCAGTTAAAGTTAATAGCAACACAAATTTTTTAAATGTAATTCCAGAAACAAAATTTTCAAAAAGATTAATCCCAATTGAGCGTATTTTTTCGTGGCGGATAAGGCTCAACACGTATAATATTTTTGCCTGAAAATATATTACAATAAAAATTGTACAAAAAATCAATAAAAGACCCACTGCAAAAAAAGATGTATCAATAAATAAGGGGGCAAAATATAATGTACTTAAACAAATAATGCCAAGGCAAATGAAATCGTAAAGTCGCTCTTGTATAACAAAGGGTAATACTTCAGAAATAGCTCTTTTACTGTATCCAGCCAAAAAAAGAACTTTTAGCATGTCTCCAGCTTTTGCTGGTAAAATATTATTATAGCCTGCGCAAATAATAGTAGCGCGTATTGCTATAGGCATAGGTGGGGCAGCAGGGTGGAAAATTTTTTGTAATCTAAACCCCATAGTCGTATAGTCTAAAGCAAGAAAGAAAAGAGCCACTGATATAAAATGGTATGAAAATTCACTAGTTTTAGTGAAGGTTTTGGCTATGTCAACATTCCATACTGCATAAGTTAGGGCAATTAAGCTTATTGCCCATTGTAAGATATAAACAATTTTACTTTTCATTATCAACAAAGATTTGTTGCTTAATTTCTAAGAGGGAGTCTATGCGCTCACACTCATAAAAAACCTGAAATGCAAAAAAATTTGGCAGGCAATTTGCTAAAAGATGGGCAGCTTTGTTTAATACTTTCAATATCATGCTCTTATTGTTAATATCGCCAATGGGAGGGCCAAAATAATGCTTTTTTACAACTTTAAAGCCGTGATTTTCTATAAGCCTTTTGAAAGATTTACGTGTAAAAAGCCGGGTATGTGACAAATCAAGAATGCCTCTGCGACTATAATTAAATTTTCCAAACAATAAAAGAAATCTTATAACACAAAAGGCTACATTGCTAGTGCTAGCGTACAATTTTCCAGAGTTATTTAGCACGCTGTGAATTTTTTCTAAATTTTGCTCTGGCTTTAGTAAATGCTCAAGCACGTCAAATGCAAAGACGACATCGTATTTGTTGCCTTTAATTGCGCTTTCCCAATTTTCATTTAAGCCGTGGTAGACTTTATTGATGCCATCTTGTGGAGGTAATAAATCATTATCTATAACTGTAACTTGGCAACCTTGCTCAACATAAGCCTTGGATATGGCGGCACCATCACCTCCGCCTATATCAAGAATTTGTGAACCGCGAGTGATTGATAAATTCCTTGCTTTATGATGTATAGAGAGTTTGTCTTCTTTAACTATATACTTTCTTTCGTTGGGGTTTTCTATATCAAACTTGGGGTCATAAAAAAGTTCAACCTGCATGAAGAGATACTTTAAAGCAGTCTTGCAGCACTGTAGAGCATACTTCATCCCATTCACATAGCAAATTTCGTCACCATAAAATGTGGGGATAGGAATTTCTTTAATATTCTTTTTTGCAGCCACCATTTGAATAATAATATCTGCATCAAAAGAAAAATCATTGCAATTTTTTTGGAATGGTACAGCTTTTAAAGCGCTTACTCTGTAAGATCTATAACCAGAATGCATTTCTGACATGGATGTTTTTAAAATGAAATTGGAAAATGAAGTAAGGATTTTATTACCCACGTATTTATACAAAGGCATTCCTTTGCCGCCTCGAGAACCTTTCAGAGGGTCACCCAAAAAGCGAGAGCCAAAAACTGCGTCAATGTTTTTATCTTCGTATTCTGCTAAAATATAGGGCAAAAATTCAGGGGCATATTGTCCATCACCATGTAGTAACACTACAATATCATACTGCTTGTCGATGGCGTAGGAATATCCAAGCTTTTGATTGCCCCCGTAGCCTTGGTTGTGAGGGGTTTGAAATATGGAAAGGCAAGAGTAACTTTTTTGAATCCCTTGTAGTACATTTACAGTATTATCAGAAGATGAATCATCGATAACAAATACTTCGTAAAGTTTTTCACGCAGCCATTCAGGAATTCTCTGTATTGTGCTTTCAATGTGATTTGCTGCATTATAGGCTACAATAAATATAGCTACTTTGTACTGGTTTGCAACGTTTTCAGCCT
>CAYJCI010000255.1:0-3133 GCA_964368595.1 uncultured Desulfovibrionaceae bacterium | reverse complement strand
TCAAAACCTCGGTAATTTACCGAGGTTTTTTATTTCTTGCATATTTTTAAAAAATACGTACTGTTGGCTTTGGCTAATCACAAACTGATTTTAAAAGTTTGAGCCCAGATGTAGTACGTATATTTTATTTATGCGCGCCCCTGTTTAACAGGCAGTCGCTGCGCAGTACACAGCAGCTATGTGTATAAAATTTGCTGAAAATTTCATATTTTAAGGATTTTTATGACAAACGAAAATGATCAAGCAGTCGATGCTATGCCATCGCCTAAGCCTAGGCGTGTGCGTAAAACTAGTACCACCAAATCAGAAAAAACCACAACCGCACGCAAGCCAACTCGCCCTCGCACTAAAATAGCTAAAAAAGACACCGCGAATATTGATGAAGCTGTTATGGCTCAAGATAATGCTGGTCAAAATCTAAGTGAAGGTGCTCCACAAGCTAAGAAAGCTCGCCCTGCAACTCGTGGTAGAAAAAAATCTGCTCCTAAGGTCGAGAAAGATGTAAACGAGCAAAACGTCGCCATCGCCAGTGATGAAGCAAGTGTAGAAAAACCTACCACTCCTAGAAAGCAAGCCAGAAAGCCAGCAAGCAGAGGGCCTAAAAAAGCTGTTAAAGCTAGCGAAGATGCCACCTTAAATGAAGCTGAAGCTTCAACATCCACTGACGATACATCAAGCCAAAGTTCAGAAACATTAGAAGCAACGACCCCTAAAAGTAGGCGTGGGCGTCGTGGTGGACGTGGGAAAAGAGGTAAGAACAGGCAAAGCACTGATGTAATAAGCTCTGAAGAAGATTTACAAAACTCAAGCCCAAGCCCGCGCACTAAACAAGTGCAAGGCACATCCCTTGCTGAAGGCAAGCCTGGGCGTGCTAGGGCCACTGCTGGTAAAAAATCTACTACAACTTCTGGCAAACGCCGCACCATGTTTATTAGTGTTGTGTCAGGCGAGCAAGTGGAAGTTGCCCTTACAGAAGAGGGCGCCATACACGAATATTATTTAGAAATGCTACATCAAGCCAAGACAAAAGGTAATATTTACAAAGGTCTTGTGCATAATGTGGATACCAATTTGCAAGCCGCTTTTATTAATTATGGTGGTGGCAAGAATGGTTTTTTACAAATTGATGAAATTCATCCTGAATATTATCAAAGCCACCATGAACCAAGCAAGGGTAAAAAATATCCACCAATTCAGCAAGTTATAAAGCCAGGCCAAGAAATTTTGGTGCAGGTAGTTAAAGAACCCACTGGTAATAAAGGTGCTTTTTTAACAACTTGGCTATCCCTTGCTGGGCGTTTTTTGGTGCTTACACCAGGGCAAGAGCAGATTGGCATTTCTCGTAAACTTGATAATGATGAAGAACGCACACGCTTGCGGGAAATGATGACTGGCATTGAGCCTGGCGCTGGCCTTGGCGTTATTGTGCGTACAGTTAGCGCTGGTACATCAAAGACAACTTTAAAAAATGATTTACAATATTTAAAGCGTGTTTGGAAAGAAATTCGCAAGCGTGGCGTTAATGAAGCTGCGCCCTTGTTAGTTTATCAAGAACCAAAGCTAGCTGAGAGAGCCATCCGCGATTATTTGACTGATGATGTTCATGAAGTGTGGGTTGATAATGCAGAAATGGCTGAAAATTTACGCGAAATCGTGGCCTTACTCTTTCCACGTAAAAAAGATTTGGTGCGTGTGCATGCAGACGTTCGCCAAACTTTGTGGGAGCGTTTTGCCATCCAGCGCCAACTTGAGCAAATTTACTCCCGCGAGGTAGTCTTGCCATCTGGTGGCCGCCTCGTATTTGACCAAACCGAAGCATTAATGGCCATTGATATTAACTCTGGTAAAATTTCTGGTAAGGCCAATTTTTCATCCATGGCCCTTAAAACTAATATTGAAGCAGCAGAGGCCATTGCAAGGCATCTAAAACTACGCGATATTGGTGGGCAAATTGTAATAGATTTCATTGAAATGCGTGATAAAAACCATGTGCGTGAAGTGGAAAAAACCATGCGCAATGCCATGAAAAATGACAGGGCAAGACATGATGTTGGGCGCATTTCATCCTTTGGTTTGCTTGAAATTGTGCGTCAAAGGACGGCTTCCTCCGCTCTTGCCATCACCATGGAATCTTGCCCACATTGCAAGGGCACTGGCATGAGGCGCAATCTTGAATGGCAATCATTACAGGCTTTACGTGAAATGATGAGACAGGGTAGGGCAACTCAAGCTGATCGCTTTGCCTTTGTTACAACATCAGAACTTGCCATGTATCTGTTAAATCGTAAGCGCGGTCGCATTAGCGAGCTTGAAGAGCAATTAGGCAAAAGCATAGAAGTGCAAATACACGCTTAAAAGCCACTTGGGACTAAAGCTTGGAAATTAAAAAACATATACTGCTTCATGTTTGTTGTGGGCCTTGTTCAATTGTGCCTGTTCAGCGCTTGCGTGATCAAGGCTTTGAATTGACTGGGCTGTTTGTGAACCCAAATATCCACCCATTAAGTGAATATCTACAACGACGCGAAACTATGGCAGAATGTGCTGATAAACTGGCACTACCAATGCTTTGGCGCGATGATTTATGGGATATTCAAGCATGGACTTATGAAGCTAGCTCTTTACAAGCAAAAGAGCAAAATCGTTGCTTGTATTGCTACTCATCACGCCTTGATATTTGTGCGCAAATGGCTAATGAACAAGGATTTGATGCTTTCTGCTCCTCCTTACTTTATTCACGCTACCAAAACCATGAGCATATTGTGAATATGGCAAATGAAGCTGCAAACAGGCATAAGATTAACTTTTTCTATGATGATTTCAGAGATGAATGGCAAAAAGGAATAGACTTATCTAAAGAGTTTAACCTCTACCGCCAAAAATACTGTGGTTGTATCTACAGTGAAGCAGAAAGATACTCTAAAAAATTAAATAAGTTACAGCAGATGAATTAAAGTAAAATTAATTATAAAACTAATTGTTTTGACATTAATAAAAAAAATATATTTTTTTTTGAACAATTGCTTGACTATTAATAGCAAGTAGCATAAAAACATTCTTCGCACTGACCGTGCAACTTTCCCCGGTGGCTCAATCGGCAGAGCGGGTGACTGTTAATCACTAGGTTGGCGGT
>CAYJCI010000254.1:0-3176 GCA_964368595.1 uncultured Desulfovibrionaceae bacterium | reverse complement strand
CCACCTGTTGAAGAAAAGAAAGGTTGAGGCATCTAATAATCTTGCGTGCCAAGATTATTAGAGTCTGTTGAAAAACTATAATCTGCTGCTTCAACATAAAAATTTAGTCAGGCATGGGGGAAATCCTTGCATGCTAAGTAGTTTTATATAATATTTTAATCTCTTATCTCCAAAACCCATAAGTCCATTCCCATAGGGAATGGACTATGGGCATTAAAGTTTTTTGGGGGTGGGGGGTCTGGGGGGATGGGTGTTTTTTTCAAAAAACATCCCTCCCCCCAGAAAAATAAAAAATTCTCTCTTCTGGAAGGTAATAAATGTCTTTGTTTCGTTGGCGTTTAATTGTGGCAGTTTTGGTTTTTGTATTAAGCCTTGTTTATGTACTGCCTAGCATTCCTGTTATTAAGCAATCGGCTTTAGGTAATCTATTACCTGATGCACATATCAACCTTGGCCTTGACCTTAAAGGTGGCATACATCTAACACTTGAAGTTGATGTGGAAAAGGCCGTTACCAATTCGCTTACTCAGCTTGGTCAGGATATTAGGGCAGAGGCTCAAGATGGTGGCATTAGTGTTTTACGCCCTCGTATGATTGCAGCCACAACTCTTGAATTTGTGCTTGTTCGTGCAACACAAGAGGCTGAACTTAAAAAGTTACTTACTGAGCGTTTTAGCAATGTGGAAATTGTTAAAATTACGCCAACTGAGAATGGACAATTATATGCCGTTACTCTAAATGCTGAGTCCAGAAAAATTGTTGAAGACATGGCGCAAGAACAAGCTTTACGCACAATACGTAACCGTATTGACCAATTTGGCGTAGCTGAGCCAGACATTCGCAAACAAGCCAACTATCGCATTCAAATACAATTACCTGGTATTTCAGACCCACGCCGCGCTGTACAATTAATTGGGCAAACAGCCTTACTAGAATTTCATATTGTACGTGACGATGTTGACCCTAACCAAACTATTTTACCTGCTGGTGTAATTAGCCTGCCCATGTCTGAAAGTGATGGGCAAGGTGGCCAAAGTGCTAGTAGTACACGCATTGCACTTGAACGTGATGCAGTGCTTACTGGTGAGGATGTAGTTGATGCTCGCCCAGGATTTGACCAATCCAACCAAGCATATGTATTGCTTAATTTTAATAATCGTGGAGCTGCTGCTTTTGATCGTTTGACTGCTGATAATGTGGGCAAGCGCATGGCTATTGTGCTTGATAAAAAAGTTTATTCAGCGCCGGTTATTAATGAACGAATTTCTGGTGGTCGTGCAAGTATTTCTGGTAGCTTTACCACTGCTGAGGCTCAAGACTTAGCCTTAGTTTTAAGAGCAGGCTCCTTACCTGCGCCAGTTATTATATTAGAAGAACGCACCGTTGGGCCATCACTTGGTCAAGAATCCATTGATAGTGGTATGAGCGCCGCAATTGTTGGCGCCTTGGCTGTAATTGTATTTATGGCGATTTACTACGGGGTTAGCGGAATTATTGCTAATGTAATGTTAATTTTCACCATGACCATGGTGCTTGCAGGTATGGCTGCATTTGGTGCGACCCTTACCCTGCCAGGCATTGCTGGCATAGTGCTTACCATTGGTATGGCCGTTGATGCTAACGTACTTATTTTTGAGCGTATTCGTGAAGAAATGCGGCGTGGTTTAACCTCTCTTGCTGCTGTTAACGCAGGTTTTGAGCGTGCATCACTTTCCATTATTGACTCAAACTTAACGACGATTATTGCTACAATTATTTTGTATCAATTTGGTACTGGCCCAGTGCGAGGTTTTGCGGTTACGCTTTCCCTCGGTATTTTGGCATCCATGTTTACAGCCATTGTGGTTTCACGTGGTATTTTTGAATTTTGGGCCCGCAGAGCCGGTGCGAAAAATATTAGCATTTAAGGAACTATTATGGGATTCTCCTTTATTAAACCCAATACAAAGATTGATTTTGTAGGCAAGCGTCGCTTTGCTTATATTATTTCTATAATTTTTATCCTGATTGGCTTTGGCTTTATGGCCATGCAGGGCGGCCCAAAGCTTGGTATTGACTTTGCTGGTGGTGTTATTGTGCAGGTTAAGTTTGATAAGCCTGTGGATGATAATATCTTGAAAGAAAGCCTTGATATTCCAGCACTACCAGGTATCTCAACCCAACGTTTTGGAGATGGTGGGCGTGATTATCTTTTAAGATTTTCAACACTTGACGCCAATGCCATGCAACTCCGTGATAATGTTGAAAAAACTTTGGCACAAGCCTTTCCTGACAATAAGGCAAGCATTGAGCGTTTAGAACAAGTGGGCCCAAAAGTAGGCGATGACCTTACTAATAAGGCTCTTGAAGCTATGTATTATGCTACTTTGCTGATTGCTGTTTATATTTCTGGCCGATTTGAGCAACGCTGGATGACAGCAGCCCTAATGGCAGCAGTGCTTTGGGTTGGCATGTATGGCATGAGTTATACTGGTCTTGGCATGGGTTGGCTTGTATTGGCGGCACTTGGCTTAACCATTGTAACTTGTTGGAAATTACGGCTTAATTTTGCCTTGGGGGCTGTGGTTGGTCTCCTGCATGACGTGGCCATAACGCTTGGGCTTTTAGCACTTATGGGCCGCGAGATTGACCTTAATGTTGTGGCGGCATTGCTTACCTTGGTGGGTTATTCGCTAAATGACACCATTATTGTTTATGACCGCGTGCGTGAAAACTTAAAAGCCATGCGTACTAAAACTTTACCAGAGATTATTAATGCCAGTGTTAACCAAACCCTTAGCCGTACAATTTTAACAAGTGGTACAACACTTGTGGCAACTATTGCTTTATTTGTTCTTGGTGGTGGGGTTATTCACGACTTTGCTTTAACCATGATTATTGGTGTTGTGGTTGGTACTTTCTCATCTGTTTATGTTTCATCCGCCCTACTCATGGCGCTTGGTGATACTGAGAGCTATATTAACGATGAAAAGGAAGAAGAGTTTGAAAAACCAGGCGAACATGGAATGGTTTAGCATGGTTTAATAGTATTAAATAATACAATTAAAAATCCCGTATTCTTTATGAATGCGGGATTTTTTTATTTAAGTGCATTTTGTGCAAGTATTTTTTGTTTTGGCATCTTTGCTCTCTGTATCCGTAAGGTTCGCAAGCTCACCTAACGGCTATGCTACGCA
>CAYJCI010000253.1:0-3183 GCA_964368595.1 uncultured Desulfovibrionaceae bacterium | reverse complement strand
AGCGAACATAATGCCCATTTAACCATTGTAATTTATCAGGATCAAAAGCCGAAGCAGCGGCATTTAAATTGCTGCCGTCAAATAATTTTATTAATTCATCAAGGTCGAAAATTTCTTGATCACCATGCGACCAACCAAGCCTTACCAAGTAATTAACCAAGGCTTCTGGCAAAAGGCCATCTTGCTCATATTCAATAACAGCTCGTGCCCCGTGACGTTTGGAAAGCTTTTGCCTGTCTGGGCCTAAAATCATTGGCACATGCCCAAAGCGTGGCAAGGGCAAATCAAGCGCATTATAAATTAAAATCTGGCGAGGGGTGTTTGAAACGTGGTCATCACCACGAATTACATGGCTAATACCCATGTCATAATCATCAACCACAACGGCCATATTATATGTTGGCATGCCATCAGAACGACGAACAATCATATCATCAAGCTCAGCCACATCAACGGCTATAACGCCCTTAACCATGTCATCAAATACAACCTTACCTGTTAACGGTGCTTTTAGGCGTACGCAATGGCCCTCCCCTGCTCCCACGTTTTTCTCGCGGCATTTACCATTATAACGTGGCTTTAGGCCTTTGGCTTTGGCTTCCTCACGCATGGCATCAACTTCATCAGGCGTGCAAGAGCACCAATAGGCATGGCCTTTTTCAATAAGCATATCAACGTATTTATTGTATATTTCTGTACGATTAGTTTGATAAATTGGCTCAGCATTCCAATCAAGGCCAAGCCAAGACATAGAAGCTAGGATGGAGTCAGTATATTCTTGCTTTGAGCGTTCAAGGTCCGTATCCTCAATACGCAAAATAAATTCGCCACCAAAATGACGCGCAAGCAACCAACAAAAAATAGCCGTACGAGCCCCACCAATATGCAAATGCCCTGTGGGGCTTGGTGCAAAACGTGTTATAACTTTTGACATAAATCCACCCATTTTGAATTTTGAAAATGTTTGCAATGTCTAAGCGAGCTTACTGTATAAGTCAAGGGGAATAGTGTTGCTTTACATCCCTACCAAAAAACTATAAAAGACCCAAAAAAAGACCACTGCATAATTATGCATTGGCCTAAGACTTCAAATTTGCTTTGCAAATTTGTGCCGCTTGCGAAAACAAGTTTTCGAGCAGTAATTCACGAAAATCAATCGCTTAACGGTGCAAGTTCGACCCAACGGGCACGAAGTGTTTCCGTTAGGCGAAGAATGAGTCTTACGGAAATCGTACGCAACGCAATTGCACCGGCTCTTGTTTTTCGGTCGCATTAACTAGCGTTAACGCTAAGAAATCCTCCGCACAATAAATTGTGCAATAGTCTTAAAAGGCGGAAATATGATTAAAATTATTCGTGCAAAATTACACGGTATTCACGTAACCGACAGCTCACTTAACTACCAAGGCTCCATCACCCTTGACCCTTTGCATTGCAAAAAGGCAGGCATATATCCACTTGAATTTGTAGAAATTTGGAATAAATCCAATGGTTCGCGAATTTCGACCTATGTGATCTTTGGTGAAGCTGGCTCCAATTGCTGTGTGCTAAATGGTGCTGCCGCAAGGCATTGTCAGGTGGGCGATGAAATAATAGTTGGTGCTTCAGAATTTGTTAATTCTCCAGAAGATATTTGCAAAATAAAGCCAACAGTGCTTACGTTTAATAAGGATAATTCCATTGCTTCAACACTGATTTATGACGCCTATAAAGATGAGCAAATGGACTTTCAATTTAGAATTGTACCTGTTGAATAATTAGCGTAATACGTTAAATTTTATAATTTTTGTAATTTTTCACGCAAGCTTTTAGCCTTGGCTTTGCCAATTCCTGGGATTTTCATCAAGTCAGTCTCAGTTGCTTTTCGCATTTCATCTGTATTTGCAAAGTGTTCCCATAAAAGCTTGGCTGTAGCCATGCCCACTCCTGAAATGCGCATAAGCTCACTAGATAATGCAGCACCAGTTCTAGCTTTACGATGCCGCCCAAGCGCAAAATTATGTGTACAATCACGCACATACTGCAAAAAAAGCAATTCTGCAGAGCCATCGCGCAAAGGCAAGGGGTTACTGCGTTCTGGTAGGAAAATCCTATCACTCACATTGCCAGCCCGCCTGTCAGCTCGCCCATCTTCATGCCTAGCCTTGGCAATGGCTGCAAGAGCAAAAAGCCCTTCCTGCCCGGCTTCTTTCAAAGCTCGCAAAACAGCATTTAACTGCCCCTTACCACCATCAATAAGCAGTAAATCAGGCCAAGGCGGGCCAGACTCCAATCGCCGCACGACCCAAGCCGCAAGCGTTGCATAATCATCACCATCGCCATCTGGCATGGCATAATTGCGATAAGCCGATTTTTGCGGTTTGCCATCTTCAAAAACCACCATGCCAACACGAGTTTGCATACCAGAAGTATGCGATACATCGACACATTCAATTCTCTTTGGTGGGTAAGTCAAATGTAAGGCCTGAGCTAGGCGATCTTCTATAGATTGCTCTTTGCGGCGCAAGCCCTCCTCCCTAGCATTGGCTGAGGCCATATCCACAAGGCTATTTTCTTCAGTATTACGCGGAGATGCAATGCGAACTGCACTGCCTCGAATATCACTAAGACTTTGGGCAAGCGTTGTAAGCATGTGCCCATCATCTTCATTTTCTGGCAACCATGGCAAGATGATGCGCGCTGGTGGCGTAATCGCCCCATAAAATTGAGCTAAAAAGGATAACATGAGCTCAGGGCTATCGTCAAAATCAAGGCCAGACCAAAAATAGGTTCGCCCATCCATAAGCAAACCTTCACGCACAAATAATATGCCAAGAGCCATGCCTTTTTCTGCATTATGTAGGCCGATTACGTCCATGTCCCCACCACCAGGCAAGACGGCGGCCTGCCGCTCAACAGTTCGTTTAACTGCTTGCACTTGATCACGCAAAATCGCAGCACGCTCAAACTCTAATGCTTCGGATGCATTAAACATTTCTGCTTCAAGCTCAGCCAACAAACTACCTGTGCGCCCTGAAAGCACATCTACAACCTTTTGCACACTTTTGGCATAATCAGCCGGAGAAATAAAATTCATACATGGCGCTGGGCACTGCCCCATGAAATGATATAAACAAGCCCTTGTCCTATTTTTCATGGCGCGATCTGTACAACGCCGCAAAGCAAAGGCTTTATGCAATAATT
>CAYJCI010000252.1:0-3206 GCA_964368595.1 uncultured Desulfovibrionaceae bacterium | reverse complement strand
CTATATTTATCTATAACAGGTTATATCTGTATATATCTCGCTATAGTTCTCTATCTCTTTACATCAGCATGTAATTTATAATTATTAAAAAAATAAAAATTATATTCGCAGTTTTGTCAATATTAGTCTGATATTTAAAGAAAATTATAAAAATCGGCAAAAAATTAACATCGTGTAGGAAGTTATACATATTGATAATAAGCAAATGTTAAAAGGCTATAAAAGTTAATATGATGCACTTGCAAAATATGTGAGCTTAAGATTTTTTAGCGTCACTTAGATACATGCATTGCATCAAAACTTGCTTGATGCTTGGGGTAGAAGGCTCAAGCTTAAAGGCTTTTTGAGCGTATGTTAATGCCATATTTATGTTCTTTTTAGCTAAGTATATTTTTGCAAGGTCAGCATAAGGTATTCCCCATTGAGGGAATTTTTTTATGGCGCTGTTTAATACTTTCATGGCGTCGTCATGATTGTTTAGTTCTTGAAATTGTCTTGCTAGTGCTAGATAGCTTTCTGCATTTTCTGGGTGATTGGTTAAATTATTTTTTGCCCTTTCAAGAAAAAATTGCTTTTTATTATAGTGTAATTCTGTTTTTATGCCCTTTGCTTCGTCATACTTTTCAATAATAGTAAAAAAGTAATCATACATATAAAATTCTAGCATGTTTTTATTATATAAATGCATTAAAATTTTATATGCCTCATCAAGCATATTGCTTCTATACAAAAATATGGCTTTGTAAAAATATTCTTGGATCGGGGTAATTGTACAATCATGATTATAATAAGAATCAGGAATGATGGAGTTTTCTAAGCTAATTTCATTTGGTTTTTTTAATATTTGAGCAAAGTTTTCTAAATTAAGGGTGAAATTTTTAGTTTCTGCAATAACGCTTTGCAATAAATTAATATCTAAGCTGAATTTATTTCTATTGTTGGGAGTGTTTGAGTTAGATATTTTTTTGTCCACATGCAGTAGGTAATAATTATCAGATTTGAAATGTGCTACCACATCGTAAATGTTGTTATGAATGCGCGGTATTACAATAAAGCGTGTTTTTGAATTTTTGGTTAAAAGTAGTGAGTGTTGTGCTGAGCCTGAAATCATCATGCAAACTTCAGCTGAGGTCATTATTTCAAGCTGTTCATGTGCAGATAAATCTTCTGGAAAGATGATTTCCCAACCCATATTTTTTAATAATTCTTCGACATTTTTTTCATTAATACAATGATCATAGCGAGAGCGCGAAAGGTAGACAAATTTCCCCTTGTTAACATTGCCCTCATGGTAACCCAAAAATTCAATGTGCTTGGGGTGGGCGTAGCCAGCAATGGATAAGCCAGGCTCTGGAAAGTGAACTTTGCTAAACTGAGTTGGCTCAGTAATTAAAATATGTTCGTTATCTATACCCAAATGATGAAGGACTTCTTCATGCCTTACCGTGTAAAAATAGGCCGGGTCGCCATTTTCAACTTCTGGCACTATCCAAGCAATGGGTAGGTTTTTATTTTTGGCATACCATAATCTTTGTAATGTCTCTAATAGAAAATGCCCCCAGTGCCCCCAGTATCCTAAAAATTCACCACCAAAGATAACTTCCTCAGCTATAATATTTTTTGCTTCAATATATGGTAGTTGGGCATTGAACCTTCCCGCACCAGGCAGGCCATGTACTTGACTTAAGGCTTTGTCTTCTGAGTATGCACCACAAGCAAATAAAGCTAAGGGTTGTGTGCCAATTAAACCCACAGAAAGCTGTGGAAGTATGGTTACATCATGAAAAACATGGCATTTTAAATCTGCAATGTTCAGGTTGTTGGGGTAATTTTTATTGTGATTTGTCAATTCCCCTCCCATGCTGTGCGGGCATATTTTTAATAAGTGGGAACTTTGGCTTGTGTTACAAAAAATAAGGTGAGTGCCTTAAAAAAGCACTCACCTTATAAGAAATAATCTTTGAAATAATGGCGGAGGGGGAGGGATTCGAACCCCCGGAAGGCTCACACCTTCAACGGTTTTCAAGACCGCCGCGTTAAACCGAGCTCTGCCACCCCTCCGTAATGTATATATAATGCACTAATGTGCTTCAAAGCTTATTTTAAAGCGTCTTTTAGGCCTTTGCCTGCGCTAAATTTTGCAACCTTGCTTGCTGGGATGGTGATTTCTTCACCAGTGCGTGGGTTGCGGCCTTTGCGGGCTGCGCGTTCTACTACCTTAAAAGTACCAAAACCTGTAAATGTAACTGACTCGCCGCTCACAAGAGATTCACGTACAGATGCAATAACTGCGTCGAGGGCACTTTCAGCCAATGTCTTTGTAGGAAGACCAGCTTTGGCGTAAATTTTTTCTACCAATTGTGCTTTAGTCATTTTTTTCTCCAAAAATGTTCAAGGGGTTTTTGCGCCGTTAATTCAGCGTTGATAATGTTCTTAAAATAAGAGGGTTTTGTCAACTGCAAAGTAAGCATTTTTACAAAAAAAATTAAATTATATTTTGCAGTTCAATGTTTGTTCTATTATTTTAAGTGCTTGTCTTATTAATTCTGGCTTTGCTTGCTGACCCATATGCCCTAGACGGAAAATTTTACCATCTAGTGCTCCAATACCGCCACCAACTATAAGGCCTTGTTTTTGCAGAATTTGTTGAAAATTATTCCAAGTAAAATTGTCAGGAATATGCGCTGTAGTCACTGTGGGTGATGCTATGGCTTGCTCGTCTACCCATAGTTTTATGCCGATGTTTTGTAAGCCGTCACGGCACAGTTTTGCAACTTCTTCATGTCTTGCAAAAACGCTCTCAAGGCCTTCTTCAAAAATATTTTTTGTGGCTTGGTTTAATGCGCCAATGCCTTCCCAATATGGAGTGTAAGGGAAGTAGCCTGTTTTTTGTAAGTCTTTCCATGGATAGAGCGAGTCATAACCTTGATAGTTAACATCTTGAGCAATGTCCCAAGCATTTTGACTAACTCCCAAAAAACAAAGGCTTGGCGGAGCAGAAAGGCATTTTTGTGGAGCTCCTAGTAATAAATCAATATGCCAATCATCCATCTGAACGGGAGCGCCTCCAAGGCTTGACACAGCATCCACATAAAATAGTGGAACTGCATATTTATTTTTAAGCATGCCAATGCCGTCGAGGGGGTTAAGAGTACCAGATGGAGTTTCGCAATGAACAGCCGTAATCATATGTGGTTTAAATTCAG
>CAYJCI010000251.1:0-3253 GCA_964368595.1 uncultured Desulfovibrionaceae bacterium | reverse complement strand
CCAAGTAAACCTACTATTTTATCCTTTGCAAAAAGCGGCACAGATAACATTGAATATATACCTTGCGATGTTAGCAAGTTATACATGTGTTCATTGGTAAGCTTTGAGGTATCGTTTACTATATAAGGTTTACCTTGTGAAAGTACATATAGTATATCGTGACCGGATTTTGTTAAATCATGAAAGTTGAGGCCTTGCATCTCGCCGCTAACTGGTTCAATATCAGGAGCTGTCCACTCATGGGTATTGTTCCAAAGATCATCTACTACTTCAAATATATAGCTACGGCTTACCTGCATCACTTGCCCAATATCGGCAAGGGTTTCGTTGAGAAACTCATCTTCATTGACAGCTTTTAACATACGAGCAGACGTACGTGAAAACATTTCCATGTATTCTTGCTTAAAGTGGTTCGCATCAAAAGCTACGTCAGTTTTAGGCATAAAAACTCCAGAGTTTGCTATACATAAGTAGTTTACTGATACAATTTTACGCTAAAAAACAATTAAGCAACATTTCTAAAAAGCTTAAAATGAGAATACCAACTAAAACACTATATAATTAAACCCTATAAAATTTTGATAAAAGGTATAATACTATTAATTAGATTATTATAGTAAATTAAAATAACTGTCAATATGGCAAACTACAATAATAAAAAAACCATACATACATTTAACGCATGAATATTATTTGATTTTATTCTAACAATTGTTGGCATTTATAGTAAATTAACACTGCATAAACCTTAAAGCTTAAGATAGAATTTAGCAAATAAGAATACCATTGACTATTTACAAACATGGTAAAAATGGGCTAGATTTACATCTTAATTCTGGCTATTTTTATGAAAGCATTTAACCAAGGTGTTTTTTATGAACTCACAATTTCCGCGCATGCACCGCCTCCCCCCCTATGTTTTTGCCGTTGTTGGCAAACTGAAAATGGAGTTACGTCACCAAAATATTGATATTGTTGATATGAGCATGGGTAACCCTGACATACCAACCCCACAACATATTGTAGATAAATTAACAGAAGCGGCACAAAAACCAGCAAATCACCGCTACTCAGTATCAAAAGGTATACCAAATTTACGTAAAGCCATATGCGATTGGTACAAACGCAGCTATGACGTAAATCTTGACCCAGAAACTGAAGCCGTAGTCACCATGGGTTCAAAAGAAGGCTTAGCCCACCTATCCCTTGCTATGCTTTCTCCTGGTGATGTTGTGCTCTCCCCTGACCCTACATATCCAATACATGCTTATGCACCAATTATTGCTGGGGCTGATGTGCGCTCAGTTCCCATTGGCCCAGGGCGTGATTTTTTTGAAGATTTAACAACAGCAGTGCGCCAAGCTTGGCCTAAACCAAAACTTCTTTTCTTATGCTATCCACACAACCCGACTACTGAAGTAACAGACATTGAGTTTTTCAAAAAAGTTGTGGAGTTTGCCAAAGAGCATAAAATTTGGGTAATACATGACCTTGCCTATGCTGACTTGGTTTTTGACGGCTACAAAGCCCCAAGCTTTATGCAGGTAGAAGGTGCTAAGGATGTGGGGGTTGAGTTTTATACCCTTTCAAAAAGTTATTCCATGCCTGGTTGGCGTATGGGCTTTTGTGTTGGTAACCCAGTACTTGTGGATGCCTTAACTCGTATTAAAAGCTATTTAGATTATGGTATTTTTCAACCTATTCAAATTGCTTCAACAGTTGCACTAAATGGCCCAGACGACTGTGTAAAAGACATTTGCGATATTTATCGCACAAGAAGGGATGTATTAATTGATGGCTTAGGCCGCATTGGTTGGCATGTTCCACCACCAAAGGCTACCATGTTTGTGTGGGCTCAAATACCTGAAGAATTTAGACATTTAGGCTCTGTAGAATTTTCAAAGCTACTATTAAATGAAGGCCAAGTGGCAGTTTCACCAGGGCTTGGCTTTGGCTCATATGGTGATGATTATGTTCGCTTTGCCTTAATTGAAAATGAGCTACGCACAAAGCAAGCCATCCGTGGCATTCGCAAGGCTCTTTCAGGCACTAGTGAAGATTTATAATCTCATTAGCGACAATGGCATTGCAAACAAAAAATTATTTAAAGTTCCTTAAAATTAAGGATAAATAAAATTAAACATTTCCCCTTGTAATTATTATGAGGGGTTCAACTTAAAGCCCTTTATAAAACTATAAAGGGCTTTAATGTTTGGCTAATTGAATTAACTCTATTCAAATCTTAAAATAAACATAAACAAAAAATCATAATGGAGCATCTTTGTGCAATTTAAAAGAATTTTGGATGGCAATTCTACGGAATTTAAGCAAGCTATGGAAATTTATAATTATAGCTTTCCCCTATTTGAAAAAAGAGCTTTACATGACCAAATAGAGGCCTTGAATGATGAAAAATACCATTTTGAAGTCATTCAAAATGATAATTCAGAAATTATCGGGCTACTGCTCACATGGCAAACTGAAGATTTTATTTATATTGAACACTTTGCCATTTTACAAAGTGCGCGTGGGCAAAATTTAGGTAGCAAAGTGCTTGAAAAGTTAAAAGCAGCAAAAAATATTCCCATTATTTTAGAAATTGACCCAGCAGTGGATGAAATTTCCATAAGGCGCAAAAACTTTTATGAGCGCCTTGGATTTGTAATGACAAAATTTGCATATACTCAACTTGCATACAAGGAAAATGACGAAAAATGCACCTTAAATGTACTTTCATACCCCATGATTGATGATAAACTTTACAATATTTACTATGAATTCCTTGTAAATAAGGTATTTTATTATTCATTTTCACGCAAAGGCTAATAATCTTAAGCAAGCTAAGCCTACTTTAACTAATAAATAATCAACAACCTAAATATACCAATAAAAAAAGGTCTTACCGTTTCCAGTAAGACCTTTTATTGTTTCTAATGGCGGAGAGGGAGAGATTTGAACTCTCGATACAGGTTTAAGCCCGTATACTCGCTTAGCAGGCGAGCTCCTTCGGCCAACTCGGACACCTCTCCGCATTGGTGTGTTGCACCGTAGACGAATTATTTAAGGGAGAAGGTGACATCTGTCAAGAAGATTATTAACGATTTTTTAATTTTCATACTTTTATACAATAAATGCTTGACAATATGCCCACACATCTCTAAAAGAATTCTCACAGCACATGACGCTGTGAACTATCAAGCCCGGATGGTGGAATTGGTAGACACAAGGGACTTAAAATCCCTCGGCCGCAAGG
>CAYJCI010000250.1:0-3279 GCA_964368595.1 uncultured Desulfovibrionaceae bacterium | reverse complement strand
TCGTGAAGATATTGATGCAAAAAGATTATTTGACATAGAAACTTTTCGCGATGACCCAAGCTATTACTATACTCATGCTGTTGGCTTTCTGTATGGCGAGACTGCAAAACCCAATATTATACACGATGTCTTAGCAAAACTTGAAAACATGGGCCATATCAAAGCTATAATTACCCAAAATGTTGATGCATTGCACCAAAAGGCAGGCTCAAAAGAGGTTATTGAGTTACATGGCTCGCCCTTGGTGCATACTTGCCTTTCGTGTGGTGAATTATATGATTTTAAGGACATAGGGTATAAACTTAAAATTGAATCCGTACCCCTTTGTGATTATTGTGATGACGTACTTAAACCCAACATAGTGTTTTTTGGGGAGCCATTGCCCTTTCAAGCATTAACAAAGGCCGAAGCGCACATCAAACAAACTGACCTCATGCTTGTGCTTGGTACAAGCTTAACCGTGTACCCTGCGGCAAACTATCCTCTAAAAGCTCATGCCAACGGATCAAAAATCGCCATAGTGAATGCTTCCGAAACTTGTGCGGATATCATAGCTACCTATAAAGCTCACAACCTTGAGCAGGTATTTAAGTATTTTGCTAGTAAAATATAATATTCTTATTTTAGTAAGAACTTGTTATTTGGGCAAAACAGATTTATTGTGAAAAAAAGAATTCATTTGGAGGTAAATATGCAAGATATGAACTTAAATAAACTTCGCCTAGCCGATCAATGTGTTTTCAAGGGCTTACTTTATCTTTCAGAAGCTATGCAATATTATTGGCCTGCTTCCATGCATGAAAAAGGTTATTTACAAGAAATTGCTGAAAACAATATTGCCCTGCATCTTGCTAGGTCTTTCTCAGAAAATGGATTCCTTGTGTGGGCTGAAATTCCTTTTAAAAACAACATTTCTAACAAATTAGACTTTCTTGCTTATCATTATTCATTGGATATACTTGTTGCGTTAGAGCTGAAGAATAATATCGAAACTCCTCAAGGTAACCATAAGGATTTTACACGTCTTGTGGAAATCTATAATAATGGAATCTGCAATGAAGAACATTTATTTAATGGACAAGTATTTGCAAGTGAAAAAAAGCCTGACATTTTAGGTATTATTACAATGCTTAATGCCACTGAGTTTGCAGAATGGTGGAAAAATCCTAACGTAGAAGGAAATTATAAACCAAAAGGACGCACTGCACCCGACTTCGAACAAATTGGAAAAGCTCTTGAAGTTTGTAAATATAAAGCAGTTATGCCTTTATGCGAATATGTTTATCCAAACGAAAGTTTGCGGTATAGGTTCCGCCGTGCTGCCTATGCTCTTTATGATGAAGTCACCATACAAGATTTAGAAAAAGCGCTAAACTGCTAATTTATTACACTCGTACTAAAATGGGCCACTACAGTGTAAAAATAGGATGCAATATGACATCTAAGCAAAAAACAAAGTCCTTCAGACTTTCAAAGTCAAATTATGTGTTGGGGTTGCAATGTGAAAAAGCTTTGTGGCTTACCAAAAATAGAAAGGATATTGTTATAAGCCATGATGCAGCTACACAGGCTAATTTTGATATGGGTAATGAGGTTGGAGCATTAGCAAGGAAGTGTTTTGCAGGGGGTGCGATGATTTCCGATGCCCACCTTAATATTGCAAGTGCGGTAAACTTAACTCAAAGCCTAATTATGGACGGGCAAAGTATCATTTTTGAAGCCGCTGCCTATAATAAAAATAATGGTACCTTTTGCTTCGTTGATATATTGCAAAAAGTATCTGATCCAAATGCAAAACAAGATGAATGGCATTTAATTGAAGTAAAAAGTTCAACATCTGTAAAAGATTACCATATAGACGACCTATCTTTTCAGCATTATGTTTTTTCAGAAAGTGGCTATAATATTACAAAATGTTTCATCATGCACATTGACAATTCTTATGTACGTAAAAAACGTGTAGTGCCCAAAAAACTATTTAAGCTCGTGGATGTGACCGATGAAATCCTTACCTACCAAAGCATTGTAAAGCAAAAATCTGCACGCTTTAATACCGTTATTACGCATAAAGAAGAACCACGCATACCCATAAGCGAGCATTGTTTTAGTCCTTTTGAATGTGATTATATGCCCTTATGTTGGAAAGATGTGCCTGAATATTCTATATTTAACATCTACCGCAAAAAACAGGCTTTTGGAATTTGCGACGAGCTTAGTAGCTATGAAATTAAAGATATTCCAGCGGATTACTTACCCAAAGGCAATAAAGCTATTGATGTTATAAGCTTTCAAGAGGACAAAGAATACATCGACCAAGAGGCCATAAAGCAGTGGCTAGACGGCCTTAAGTATCCTTTGTATTTTTTGGATTATGAAACCATAACCTATGCAATTCCTTTGTTTGAATTTACCTCACCCTACCAGCAAATACCATTTCAGTTTTCACTGCATGTACAAAGGTCGCCCAATGCAGAGCTTGAGCATTTTGAGTTTATCCACAAGGAATGCTCAGACCCTCGTGAACATTTTACAGAAGCACTAACACGATTATGCGGCAAAAGCGGCTCTATAATCGTTTATAATCAAGCATTTGAAATGACGCGAAACAGAGAATTAGCAGAGTTTTTACCCAACTATGCCAAGAAACTGCACAGTATAAATGAGCGTGTAGTAGACTTGATGATACCCTTTAGAAAACGCTGGTTGTATAGCCCCAAACAAAAGAGTTCTGCGTCAATTAAGTATGTTTTGCCAGCTTTTACGGAACTAAGTTATGCCAATATGGCTATCGCCAATGGGCAAGATGCTATGGACGCTTATACGGCTTTCGCTAAAGGGATTTACCCCCCACAAGAACTTCCTGCACTATGGAATAATCTTTCCAAATACTGTGAACTTGATACGCTTGCCATGGTGGAATTGCTAAATGTTTTAAGAGAAAAATCTTCTTAATTTAGGGGAAATCATGCTCGGAGCCATTGCAGGTGATATTATTGGCAAGCCTTATGAATTCACTTTTAAGAACATAAAAAATACCGAATTTCCTCTTTTTAGTGAAAGGTCACGCTTTAGCGATGATACAGTCATGACCATTGCAGTGGCAATGGGTGTTATGCAAGGATATAATAACCCTGAAAAAACAACGGAATGTATCATTGATGCCATGCACTATTATGGCAATATGTTCCCTCGTGCGGGCTATGGGCAAAAATTCGCCATGTGGATTTTCCGCAAGCAGCGTGAACCGTACAATAGCTATGGTAATGGTGCAGCCATGCG
>CAYJCI010000249.1:0-3356 GCA_964368595.1 uncultured Desulfovibrionaceae bacterium | reverse complement strand
GATTTGTATTATTAAATATCATCAGAAGCAGGAAGGTAAGTCCTGCACCTGATAAGAATAATATTAAATCCGTAGGTGTAAAAAAACCAAGTATCAACTGTGACTTTTTACTATTAGCCGGTATCATATATTCGTTCACTTTTTATTCTCCTTTTTTTATTTGTTTTGGTCTTTATTTCTAGCTTTCTCTGAACGTTCTAATTTGTTTAATGTAGCAGAAATATCTATACCATATTCCTCACTGAAATCTTTTAATTTTTTAAATTGCGCATAATTTGTTGAATTTAATTGGCTAGATAAGTTGTTATTAATTTCTGCAAATGCATCATTTAATTGTTTTGATGTCCAATTTCTTTCTGATGCAGTTTTCTTAGTTTTTTCAATTGCTAGCGTTTTAATTTCATTTATTAATGCTGGGTTTTCAGCATATAACTTACTTCCATCTACTGCAGTTGCTTTTTGATTGCTCAGTATTGTTTTTGCTCCTGCATCTTTAAAGTCTTCATATTTAAAATTTGGATTTCCCATTACTATTTGTATCAATTCTTCAGTATCTTCCATATTTTTTTGTGCAATAAATGTTTTTGTTTTTCTAGTAACCTCGCCGATATCGTTTTTGTAAAGATTCATAAATGAACTGAATTCTTCTTGAGTTTTAATTTTATGCTCGTTTCCATATATGTCTGTAAACGATTGTTCTACTACCTCTTCTACCATTTTTTCTTTACTTATAGTTTCAGGTTTTGACATCATTATATAATTACCAGCTGCATCTTTTAGACTACTTTTTACTTCTATTGTTCTTCCAGTTCTAATTTCTTCAAACTCTCCAGTTCCTTTTAGTTGTGTTTTAACAGAAAATCCTTTTGATTGCAATGCTGCATAATTTTCTTCTGCAACACCTAAAGAGTATTTAGCTGATGTAATATCACGATCATTAATTTCATCTTTCTTGTTAACTACTTTTCTTTTACCATATTCGTCTAATTCATATATAATTTTGCCTCTTGCATCTCTAAGTATATTCCCAGCTTTATCCTTTTTTGGTATAAATTCTGAAGTAGCGTCATATGTTAATGAACTCGATGCGTTGAAAAAATCTCTTTTAAGCACTTTACTTGAATCTTCTTCTAAGTCTGCTTGCACTTTCATAAATTTTTCAGCTGTATTTTTCTTTGCATTTAATGCGTCATAATTAGCATTGTAACCACTCCATTTTTTTGCTTTATACCATACATCTCCAATTCTTCCCGCATTAATTCTCGCTTGTACTTTTTCCATGTACGTTGCATTAGGATTTTCTTCAAGAAATTTATTGTATGCTGTCATTTCATTATTGTATTCATCTTTTTGATTTTTTCTAGCTTCTCGTTTTTTTACTGCATCGCTAGCTCCTTTTCCAGCAGCTGTCGTCATATCTCCAAGTGATTTTGCTCCCCATCCAGCTTTACCAGCTCTTACTGCTCCTGAACCAAAACCAGCTAGTGCACTTTTAGCTGTATTGAAAAAACCTTTTTTCTCTTTTATACCAGCAATTGTATTTCTTGTAGCTGTTGTTAAACCACCACCAAGTATAGACCCTGCAGTAAACACTCCTGCATCTGCTAGCTTTTCTCCTATGCCTAGTTTAATTCCGTCACCTTTAAGACCTGTAACTTCTGAGAAAAATTTAGGTAACTGTCTAGCAAATGTTATTATACCTAACACGACTATTACATAGGCTATTCCACCGATTCCTTCAGTATTTAGTACTACACTAATGTTTGATATTAAGTACATTGCTATTACCATACACAGTATTCTTACAAATACTTCAGCGTATGTAGCTAACACTTTTTTAACCCAATTTTTTAGTAAATCATTATTCGAAGGAATAATACTTAAGAAAAGTGGTATAGGTGCTATCATTTGTAAGAAAGCAAGTTTAGCAGCTCTAACTGCTAAGTCTAATGTAAAACTAAATAGCATATAACATAAGAATCCGCCAGCTATTGTTGATAATATAAATACATAAGTCATGTCTCCATCAACTATTGGATTTGCTGTTGCTAGTGTTATCGAAAAATCTCCTGATTGAATTGTATAATCTATTACTTCAGACCACTTCATTTCATCTTTAGCAAAATAACATATGGCTGCTTCAGGCAGTGATGCTATTCCATCTAGCACTGGGAAAAATGTTAAAGGTGTTGTAAGTACTGATGTGACCCACCCTGTTACTCTACAAGCTCCATGCACAAAATCTTTTCCAGGATTTGATTCTTCATCTATTGCTATAAAACCTGTTGTTTCGATGACAACATCTTTGTTATTTCTCGGATATAAAAAACTGGTATATACACTCATAGCTAAGTTATTACCAACTTGCTGATTTTTCAATGTTAATGCTTCTTGTTCTGACATTGTACTTGTTAAAATTTTATCACATTTTTCTTTGGCTTCATCAAAAGTTTCATAATTTTCTATGCAGGCGGATGTATCTTCCGATTCCATTTGATCAACTGTACATACAGCAGTTCTATCAACGGCTTCTGTATCCCCTGATTCTTCTTCATAATCACAAAGATACCTATCATTAAATTTAAGTGCCGCATATTCTTCTAACGTGGCTTCATCTGAACTTAAATCTCCCAATATAATATCTGGAATAACATTATTATTAACTACTGCATTTTGAAATCCGTACAAAAAATCAAATATAAATGGACTTAAAACTACTAATGAAACTGACAATACAATTTGTTTTAATAATTTTGTATCTCCACCAGATTTTGCATCCGGATTAATTACTCTAAGCATTATTGTATACGCAACTAAAAACAAAGCTGCTACTCCCGCAACTAAATTTGCTATATTAATTATATCTTGGGACAGTGCTGCACTAACCAGTCTCGCCCCAGCCACTGTGTTGAATATTTCATATAATTGTGCTGCTATCCAATAAATTATTGAGTCTATTTGTAAAAACAATCCATAAATTGTTGTTGAAATATTATCCCATATTGATTCTCCTAAGAAAAACATTACTTACCTCCTTAGATTACGCTGTTCCACCCGACAAAGTTCTATCCTCATCAAAGCTATTAGTGTCACTTTCTGTGTCTACTTATTATTTGTAGAAATTTAATCTTCACCTAATTGTTCATTAATTGTTCCAAAACCTTCGCATCCTTCAGATTCAGGGTTTTCTAAACAATCTAAATCATCGCTGCAAGTATCTGAAAATGGATCTAACACACAAGTAGTACAAATCATGAATTGCTCTTCTATATCATCTGAACCAAAATTAGAAACAAAACCTACTATAAATAATACTATTGTAGGTATGAAAAATACTATTACACCTGCTGCTAATT
>CAYJCI010000248.1:0-3359 GCA_964368595.1 uncultured Desulfovibrionaceae bacterium | reverse complement strand
CAAGCTTTTTAATCGCCGCTTGCTCGATATTGTCTTCTGATATGAAGTTCGGCATAGTTAGACCTCTATAGTTTTTTTAAGTTTTTTTTATCTAAACAAATAAGTTCATCTATTGTTTTAGATAAATATTTTAATGTAGTTATTATTGACGAGTATACCGTTTTACAATCTTGACCTTTAAAATGTGTTTCAATTAGCCCATAAAAAGTTAAATCCAAATCTAAACACTTGTCGTCGATTAAATATTGGTTTTTATTGATAAACTCATAATGCATCATACAACTTCTAACATCTGAATTAATAAATTGTGTGTCACATTTTAGTTTTAAAATTTTTTCCACATTGTAATGGCTATGTTTATTTTGCTCAACATGGTTTACTAACATATTTAAACTTTTAACACAGTAATAATAAAAAATGTATGTGATGCGAAATGTATAGTTAGCATTATTTTCGAAAATATCATGCAGTTTATATAACAAGAAATTAATATTAGATAAAATATGTATTAGAATCAACACAATCTCTTTAGGAAATTCAAATAGAAATTTACTTCTATTTGAATTAAAATCTTTATAAAAATACAAAGGTTCATTTTTTACAAGTAGTGTAGTATTTAGAACATATTTTGGATCAATTTGTAGTATACTTTGTGCCAACATTTTTCCTATTTTCTCTCCTAAAGACAACATTTCTGTCGGAGACTGCTCATGCAAATATTTTCCATTATTTTTATATTGTGAATAAAACTGTGTATTCCCTATAATATGCGAATTACTTGAAAGGTTATTATTTTGATAAAAATAAACCCCTAAATTATAATGTAGATTAAGTTGACCTATAAATTTAAATCTTAATTGGGATTGATATTCTTCATTTTGAATTTTATCCATATTTAAAATACTACTAATGTTTTTATTGTATTTGCCTTCAAAGAGTTTAACTTTAAGGCGCAAATCTTTAATATCATCTCCAACAAAATTATCCATATCTTGCAACTTGTAAGCTTCTACTAAATATAAGCATAAAAGAGGTGTCATGCTTAACATAGTAGTAGAGTCACAATAATTTTGAAAATTTTCTAATAAACATTTGCCGTCACTCTCCATTTCTCGAAAAGCCATCCAATTGTAAATACAATCCTTTTCAGTCATAATCAAACCTCCAACTTTCCGCTCATAAGGCGTGGCATAAGTAGGTCTCTTTGTTTTTTTAGGTTTTGGTTTTTTGTTTTTAATTCTAATATTTTATTAAAGATATCATCTGTAAATTTATTGTAATCATAAACAACATTTATATGTGGAACTAAGATTTTCATTTCTTTAAAAGAAGATTTGCTTATTTCTTTAAATGTTGCACCTGTTGCCCTTGATTCAATTACATCTCTTTGATTAATTAGGGCAAATAAAGTGTAATAACGATAATTGCTATTTTTATTAATCAGAGAAATAAAACCTTGGTTGGTGCAAACACTTTTATTAATTATTCCAAAAAAACCAATTGAAGCTCTACTTGTCATTAATATGGTATAAGGTGGAAGCATTTTTGCTGAACTATTTTTTAGCCCTAATTTTGTAATCCTTTTTTCCACGTCAATCAAAACTAAGTTTTTATTTTTTGTGATATCAGTAGGAGTTACCCACATTATATCACCATTATCCCAGTATTTTTTTTCACTTGTTGAAGGTGTACCACCACCAACAGCATCAGCAATTTCAATAATTTTTTTCACTTCCCACCCCTCGGGCAGACCGTCTTTAAACTTTGCGTTCTCATATCCCGGGAAGCGGAAGCGAACAAACCATTCTTTGTATAGATCCTGTGCCGCTTTTTCGAAAAGCTCTATTCGGCGGTTGTTGTTTTCGATTAAATCGTCGTAGGCGGAGAGAATGTCGGCAATGCGTTGTTGGGTTGCAAGGTCGGGAATTTTTATTTTTATTTTCTTCATATCTTTTATAGGTAATTGAGGTTGTGCGCTTCCTGAAGAAAACATTTTAAAATATTCTTTTGCTAATGATGTTTTGAAATACTGATATAAAAATTTATTATCTACATATTTTTCACATCTAAGTATTACCATGCCGGAGTTTATACGAAGTTGTTTGAAAATCTGTTTTTTATAGAATGCACAGTTGCCAACAGTTCCTCTTGTTGTAAACACAATATCTCCGACTGAAACTCTGCCCTTTCGTAGTAATTCATCTTTTTGTCGGGTAATAAATTTTTTGTTGCTAAAATCAAACCCATTTGTAGTAACATTTCCCGTATTTAAAAACAAACAATACTCATCATCAAAAAAATCTTCTGCTTTAGGATAATTAATTCCCCTGTCTCCATCTATAATAAAGGATATGTCACCCAAACTCTTCTCTTCCCAACTACTCACTAATTTCACCTACCGACTTTTTAAATTCCTGTATTTTCTTTGTTCTTTCGATATTATCATTAAGTAAAAAAGCTAATAGAAGCATTTGATAGACTTCATCATACCAATTTTCTAAATCTTCATTGGTCATTTTGGCTGTATATTCTTTGTAGTATTTTCCTTGCTCTTTATTGTTGTGACGTATATCAAAATTATTTAGAATATATGAAGTGTTTTTTGCAAGTTCAGAGTTTTGGTTTTTTACTATTGTTTTAATCGGTTCAAATTTATTACCTAATGTTGAAAGTATTTGTTTCTTCTTTTTGATATCGCCTTTTAATAGAAAATGATTATATTCAATAACCGCCGTCGATATTTCGGGTTCAACAATTTCGGCAACCGCTGTTGCGGCTGCGTTCTTTTCAACGATGATATATTTTTCTTTTTCGAGTTCCATTAGTTCATAATTAAGCTTTGCCAAAACATTTTCGACATTATACTTTAACTGATTAATTATATTTTCAAAAAACTTGTATTTATTGTGCTCAATACTTCTTATTGCAAACAGATACAACATATTTGCAACGTACTCTAAAAAAAGAAAAACGTAGTTTGAACTTTCGTCGACAAGCAAAACATCAATATTCTCATATTCAAAGCATTGGCTTATATGAAAATCTATTCGATTTTCATAGTCGCTTAAACTGATACTTGTATGTTTGTGTTTCCAAGTGCAAAAATATTCTTTTTCAACATTATCTCTAATAGAATAATAGTCGAAACTATTTTCCAGTGCCTGTTCAGCATAAAGAGTATAAATTCTCTTTAATTCTTCTCTTAGATCAAAAGTTTCCTCTACTATCTCGAATATGTTTTTCCTACCCACCAAACAACCCCCTTAAATTCTCCGCTATCTTGGTTTCAAGCTCTCTTGCTTCTCCGTTAAGCGTTTCGAGTTCCTTATAAAGCCCTTGCATTTCGTCTTTAAATTCTT
>CAYJCI010000247.1:0-3370 GCA_964368595.1 uncultured Desulfovibrionaceae bacterium | reverse complement strand
TTTTTTATAAACTATCGCTACGAAAAAAGAAGTATTACGAAATAACATGGTTGACAGATTATGAAGGCGGAGCTCACGCTTTGCCAGAGTTGAAGTCCAACAAGGATGGAGGACTACGCATATCTAGCACACGTTTCGCCAGACACGGATTTAACGTACAGCCTAATACCTTTTTTGACTTTAAGAAGATTTCTGATACGGAGATAAAGCTCACCATTATTCGCTAAGCCACAGGCACCAGTACAAAAAGACACGTCTATTAAGGCGTGTCTTTGTATTTTAAATGCTTTATTTTACCTACACATTGCCACTGGCAACGTGGCCCAGCCAGCGGTAAATCGTGGGGATAAATACTTCTGACGCATACGCCAAGTGACATTTGCATTTAAGCCCTCGCTGGCATATTTAAGGGCATGTTTGCCGAAGCGGTTATTAATGGCATCAAGAGTGGTCATGAGCTTGCTTGAGCGGTCATCACGCTTTTCTTGCTCAGGGTCAAGTATTAAGAGGCTACCTTGATAGCTACTAGCAGGGCAAATATCATAGAGCATGATTCCTGCCTTGGCGTAGGCAATACCTTCCTTAAAGGCTAATTCTAGACCACGCATGGTGGCTTGTAAAAATGCTTTCGTGTCTGCCGTTGGCTTTGGTAGGGTCATATTAACAGTTTCAGCAAATGTATTTTGAGCATGACGTGACGAGCGAATATGCACAGCAATACCGCTTGCAAGCAAATCTTCACGGCGTAAGCGTGCGGCGGCATTGGAGGTGAAACTAGACAAGGCTTCAGCAAGGTCAGATTTCTTATAAACCTTCACCCCAAATGAACGTGACGACATAAGGCTTTGGCGTATGCTTGATGGCGAAGCTTCAACCACGCAAGGAATGCCCCTAAGTTCCATAGCTGTATGTAAGCCTGTAATACTAAGTATTTTCTTTAGCCATAGATTGTCTTTGTCACGCAAGTCCTTGGCTGTATGTACACCATACATGCGTAGCTTGGCTGCATGGCGGCGGCCTATACCCCAAATATCCCCCACAGGTATTTGAGCAAGTAAAGCATCTTGTTCTGCCTTTATGGTGGGGAATGTAAAAATGCCGTTGCCTTTCTTAGCCAAATGGTTAGCAAGCTTTGCCAAGGTCTTGGTTGGGCCAAGGCCGATGGATACGGTTATGCCTGTCCACTTTAAGATTCGCTCACGAAGTTCAACAGACACTTGCTCAGCATTGGCGTAGATTGCTCCTGTGAATGGCAAAAAGGCCTCATCAATGGAATATTGCTCCACATCTGGTGTGACCGTTTCTGCCACCTGCATGACACGGTTAGATATATCACCATAAAGAGCATAGTTGGATGAAAACACAGCCACGTTATGCTTTTTTAAGATGGGGCGAGCTTTGAACTCTGGTTCACCCATGGGAATGCCAAGAGCCTTGGCCTCAGCAGAACGGGCCACGATGCAGCCATCATTATTAGAAAGCACCACGATGGGACGCTCTTGCAAATCGGGACGAAAAATCCGCTCACAAGACGCATAGAAATTATTGCAATCCATAAGCCCCCAAAGATGCGGAGATTGGGGCTTGGGGGTGAGTGACTCGCAATTATAATTTATGGATGACATAGCTTACCACCCCCCATATATGCACATGCTCACGCTCAGTAATATCAATGGGATTATATTCTTCATTTTCGGGCATGAGTAATACTTGCCTCTTGCGACGTACAAGACGCTTCACCGTAAGTTCACCATCCACAGCCGCAATGACCACACGATTATGACTAGCTTCAAGTGATCGGTCAACAATGAGTAAGTCGCCATCATGTATGCCTGCCCCAAGCATAGACTCACCCTGTGCCCTTAAGAAAAATGTAGCCGCAGGGTTTTGTACCAAGTGGCGATGCAAATCTAGTTGTTGGTCAATATAATCATCGGCAGGCGATGGAAAACCAGCCGATACAGAGGACATAACTAAGGGTATTCCTTCGCGTTGTTCTAGTTCTTCATGGGCAGAGCCTACGAAGGATAATGCAGGGTTTAAGGTCAAATTGCTGTTCATGTATAAAAAGTAACTTTGAATTAGCAAGAAGGCAAGATGCAGATGATAACGTGCTGCATAATAGGTTGATGTTATATTAAAAATATAAAAATTTTCCGCCACTATATTATGGTGGAAAAATTGAGCATTTACGGCACTCACAATTTGCTTGTCGGCGAGCTAGTCGCTGCTCTGCTCTAATCTATCATCTAGGTTATTGGTATTACCTAAACAGATAATATATTTACTATATTTAGACATAACACTTTAACATGAGAGAAGTGAAAATGAAAAAGAAAACCACTACTAACCAAGCCTACAATAATTTAAGCATCAATACCAACAAAGGGAAAGATTTATCATGTTTAGTGGATGTTTTAGACAAATATCATGCACATTTAAAGGATATGACAACCAAACACTCAAAAGTAATGCAATTGAGATTTGACCTAAGATACCCAGCAGATGGAACCATTACCCCTGATAATGAACAACTTAGTAATTTTAGTTACAATTTTCAGAGGAAGTTACAGAGAGAAAAGATTGAAGGTGGGCACAAGGTTGACCCAAGGTTAATTCTTGTTACCGAGCAACATGATAACAGTCAGCACCCGCACATACATGGAACTGTGCTTGTTAATGCTAACGCTAAACAAAAAGCTTATCCTTTGTACCTAGAAATAGAACGTCAGTGGAAACAAGTCTTAAAAACAAACTCAGAAGGATTGGTAGACCGTTGTAATAAGCAAGGCGAAAACGGCATCATTATCAACCGCAATGCAGATGACTACCAAGACAAGATGAACCAATGCTCACATCAGGCAAGTTACCTGGCTAAGACCAGAGGCAAGGAGAGTAATCCCAAGGGATCTTGGTTAGTTAAGGGAACGAGGGTTCCTAAGCGTGATAAGTAATAGAAAAAACCCTTCTACCAACAGTATTCCCTTATATGAGTAAAATTAAGGCAGATAACATATCCAGAACACCGATAAATAGACAGGATAGATGATAGAAATAAGCGTAGTCTATAAAAATATGTCAATTGACATATCACTATTAAAAGTGATATATCACCTTTCAAGGGTGACATATATCCAATCATGAAAGGACAACCATATGCATAAAGAAGATATAAATACAGAACATAAAAGAGAATACTCCGACAACATCAAGAAGAGTATCATTGCTTTTGCTAACACTCTTGGGGGTACTATCAGCATAGGTATTGATAATGCAGGGCAAGTAGTAGGGGTTGATGATGTTGACGCTACAATGCTACAAATTACAAACGCCATTCGTGATAGTATCAAGCCAGATGTATCTATGTTTA
>CAYJCI010000246.1:0-3410 GCA_964368595.1 uncultured Desulfovibrionaceae bacterium | reverse complement strand
AAGATGAGCCACATTCATTTTGCATCCTGTGAAGGGCATAAACAGCGCATTATACAACTTGGTGAACAGCCCGAGCGCGTCTGGAATACTGGAGCCTTAGGTGTTGAAAATGCCCTTAATATGGAGTTATTAAGTGAAGCAGAAATACGCGAGCATCTTGGCATTAATAGCTCCCAACCCTATTTTTTATGCACCTTCCACCCTGTAACGCTTGAGCCAGGGCAAGAAGTGAGCCAATGGCAAGAGCTACAAAAAGCTCTTGATGCTTTCCCAGATTATGCCGTCGTTATAACTGGTGCCAATGCTGATCCTGGTGGTAATGCTGTAAATACTTTACTTGCCGAATGGGCGAAAGATAACCCTACTCGCATACGTTTTTTTGCATCCCTTGGGGTTTTGCGTTATTTATCTGCCGCAAAATATGCAGATTGCATTGTGGGCAATTCTTCAAGCGGTATTGTTGAAATCCCAAGCTTAAAAACGCCTGTGGTTAATATTGGTAATAGACAAAAAGGGCGCATTTGCTCGCAAGCTGTAATTCATTGTGCTACCGAACTGCAGGCCATTAAATCAGCACTTAGCAGAGCCCTTACCACAGAACACAAAAAGCTTGCAGACAGTGCCCCCAATCCTTATGGTGGAAAAAATGTTGCAAAGCATATGACAGAAATCCTTGCCAGTGTTTCTTTAGAAGGTCTTTTACAAAAGCAATTTTACGATTTGGTAAAGTAGAGAGGATATATGCAAATTATCATCATAGGTGCAGGTCAACTTGGCAGTAGACATTTGCAAGGTCTTTGTACGCCGCAAAAAAAAATATTCGTTGATGTAGTTGACCCATCAGAAGCCTCTTTAGAAACTTGCAAAGCGCGTTTTGAAGAAGTAGCCCATACAGAAATAAAGGCTACATTTATGCAAACCTTGCCACAAAATAAGTCATATGATGTTGCCATAATAGCTACCAATTCACGAATAAGGGCAAGCGTTACAGAAGATTTCATTAGTAATAATTCTGTAAAATACATCGTTTTTGAGAAAGTGCTTTTTACTAAAATAGATGATTACGCTCATATCCAAGAAGTACTTAGCAAATACAATATTCAGGCATGGGTTAACTGCCCGCGACGTATGTATCCAATATTCCAAAAATTATTGCCACTATTGCAAAATAGTAGATCCTTAAACTTTGTAATACAAGGTGGAGATTGGGGTTTAGGCTGTAATAGTATACACTTTATTGACATTGTATCCTACTTGAGCGCAGAGCTACAATTTAAGTATAACAATATGCTATTAGACTGTGACATCAGAGATAGCAAGCGCGCAAGCTATAAAGAATTTACTGGTTCACTGCTTGCACAAGGCGAAAATGGCTCAAGTATTATGCTTACATCACGTAAAGACTCAAATGCCATTTGTAGCATGCAAATTATGGGCGATGATATACACGCCATTGTAAATGAAGCACATGGATTATGCACATTGTACACAGCCAATAACCAGTGGCAAGCACAAGAAATTCACTTTACAACGCCATATCAAAGCCAATTAACAGGAATTTTAATAGATCAACTGCAGCAAACAGGCACTTGCGCGCTGGCAAGCTTGAGCGAGTCTTGCAAGTTGCATCTTCCTTTATTAGAAACATTTATGCTACATTTACAAGAACAAGGCCTTTCTACGACTGAATGTCCTATAACTTAGCTATAAGGAAGACTCATGAATATTTGGCTTATTGGCGCAGGCATCATGTCATTAGACTATATCAAAGTATTACAATATTTTAATGCTAATGCGACAGTTATAGGACGAGGAGAGGCTTCTGCAAGAAAGTTTACAGAAAAAAGTGGCATTGCGGTGCATACAGGCGGTATTGATGCATTTCTTGCTACACAGCCCCCTTTGCCAGACGCAGCCATTGTAAGTGTTAACGTCGAAACACTTTACCAAACTAGTAAAGCACTTATACAAGCTGGGGTCAAAAAACTCTTGGTTGAAAAGCCTGCTGGCCTTAATTTACAAGAAATACGCGATTTTCAAGCCTATGCAAAAGAAAAAGATGCCTGCGTTGTGCTTGGTTATAATAGGCGCTTTTATGCTTCGGTATTAGCTGCACAAAAAATGATTATGGCTGACGGTGGACCAACATCCTTTACTTTTGAGTTTACCGAATGGGCACATGTCATAAGCAAGTTGGATAAACCAAAAGAGGCTTTGAAAAATTGGTTTCTTGCCAATTCAAGTCATGTAGTCGATATGGCATTTTTCCTAGGCGGACAACCAAAGCAAATATCTTGCTTTACAGCAGGCACTTTAGATTGGCACCCCTCAGCATCAGCATTTACAGGGGCAGGTATCACTACAAACAATGTGCCTTTTTCATACCATGCCAACTGGGCAAGTCCAGGACGCTGGGGGGTTGAAATTTTAACCAACAAAAGACGTTATATTTTCCGCCCATTAGAGCAACTGCACATACAAGAAATTGGCTCCGTTGCCATAACTAAAATGGAAATTGATGACAGCCTAGATATAAAATATAAACCTGGTTTATATCTTCAAGTAAAGAATTTTCTTGAGGGAAATTTGACAAATTTTTGCACGCTTGATAATCAAGCTCAAGCTATGGATATGTATTCTAAAATTGCAAATATCACGGAATAAATTAAAATTTACAGTACTGAATGTAAAAAACACTTATGAATAAAGAAAAATACTGCATATCAACAAACTATACACTGCGTGAGGCTATGAAATTTATAGACACGAACGCAGAACAGTTTGCGGTAGCACTCAATGCTGATGAAACTATTGCTGGTGTAATTACAGACGGCAATATTCGACGTGCTATTATAGATGGAGCTAACCTTGATGATTGCGTAGCAAAGATTATGCAAAAAAACTTCACCAGCTACACAAAAGCCACCAATGCAAGCCAAGCGCTTAAAATTATGGAAGAAAAAGACTTTTCACACCTTCCAATAATTGATGAAAACAACACACTCTATGCAGTATGGAATAGAAAGGAATTACAAAATAAAACAACACTCCCCAATGCTGTAGTTATTATGGCAGGAGGTCTTGGCACGCGCCTTGGTGCTCTTACTCAAGAATTACCAAAACCCATGTTACCTGTAGCAGGACGACCTATTTTAGAAATTGTTTTAGAGTCTTTTCGTAGAGCTGGGTTTCAAAATTTTTATATTGCGCTTAATTATAAGGCAGAAGTCATCTCAGATTATTTTGGCGACGGTAACAAGTTCAATTGCAATATACAATATTTACATGAAAAAAAGCGCCTTGGCACAGCTGGTGCGTTATCCTTATTACCAAGGCAAGAACATGACTTTATTGTGAGTAATGGCGATATCTTAACCCACGTGAACCCGCGCCATTTATTACTGCACCAT
>CAYJCI010000245.1:0-3413 GCA_964368595.1 uncultured Desulfovibrionaceae bacterium | reverse complement strand
TTCATACAAAATTTCCCAGAAAACTGGCTAGTGCCTATGCTATGTTACTTTAGGGACTTATCAATATTGAATCCCGAGCAAGAAATTTTTGCAAAAGCCCTAGAAGACCATCGAGCCAAAAATCAACCCCACCTAAACTTTACTTACCCTCGCCCAGAGCCCTTGCTTACTGTGATTACCACATGCTTTAATCATGAAAAATACATTGAGGATTGCATAAAAAGCGTCATCGACCAAAAATGCGATTTTCCCATAGAGCATATCATTGTTGATGATACTTCGTCAGATGCAAGTGTTGACATTATTACTAAATATGCTGGACAATATCCGCATATTCGTCCAATATATTTGAAGTATCGCAGTGGTTTTTTAACTGCTAAAAATGCTTTCGATATATGCAAAAGTAAGTATGTTGCCCTTTGTGATGGGGATGATTTTTTTACGGATCCTCTCAAACTACAAAAACAAGTTGATTTATTAGAAAAAAATCCTGATTATAGCTTGTGCTTTCATCCTGTTTCTGTGCAATATGAGGATGGAACTAACAGGGACAGCATATATCCAAATCCAGAATCTTTACCACGTGGTGTTCGTTCTTTTTATTATCTTGCAGATTTATTAAAATGCAATTTTATTCAAACTAATACTGTGGTTTATAGGTGGAGGTTTAGGGATGGTATGCCCTCATGGTTTCGGACAAATGTTGTCCCCTCAGATTGGTATTGGCATCTATTGCATGCTGAAACAGGGAAAATTGGTTTTATAAATGAGATAATGAGTACATACAGGCGACATGTAGAATCATTTTATTATGGAAGCGAGCACGTTGTAGAACATCGTTTAAAGCATGGCATGGACGAGCTTAATACCTACAATGCAATTAACGATCATTTTGGCGGTAAGTACCAAACATTGATAACAAAACTTACTGATGGCGTTTTTTCGTCTTTCTTAAATCATTATTTGGCCACAAAGGATGATACTTATTTGCACCAAGCTTCTGAGATTTATCCTCATTTTGCAAAGGTATTTTTAAACAGCATAAAAACTTCGCATCACAAAAATTAGAATTTTATATACATTTAACAAGTTAACTCAAGAAAATTATGGCAAAAAGTAATAAAAACGCTGCAAAAAAAACATATGTTACCAAACCTTTTCTTCCTCCCTTTGAAGAGTATGTAAAGCTTGCAAAAGGCATTTTTGAGCGCGATATTTTGACCAATAATGGACCATTGGTGCTAGAATTTGAAAATAAAATCAAAGAGTATTTGAATGTCCCCCATTTTCATTTTACCACCAATGGCACGCTTGCCTTAACTCTGGCCTTATCTAGCTTAGAAATTAATGAGGGAGAGATTATAACTACTCCATTCTCCTATGTTGCAACAGTATCCTCCATCTTATGGCAAAGATGTACCCCTGTCTTTGTTGATATTAATTCAGAAAACCTCACCATAGATCCACAAAAAATTGAAGCTGCAATCACAAAGCAAACCAAAGCTATCTTAGCTGTGCATATTTATGGCTATGCTTGTGATGTTGAAGCAATACAAACCATAGCGACTAAACACAATCTAAAAGTTATTTATGATGGGGCTCATGCTTTTGGCTCAAAATATAAAGGGGAAAGTTTACTAAATTATGGCGATGTAACCACACTCTCTTTTCATGCCACAAAGGTTATGCACACTATCGAAGGTGGTGGATGTGTATTCAAGGATGCTTCAACTTGCAGTAAATATAATTTACAACAAAGGTGCGGTCATAATGGTGACGAACACATTTGCCTTGGAATAAACGCAAAACCTAATGAGTTTCAGGCAGCTATGGGGCTGTTAAATATGGTATATTTTGATGAGATACTAGAATGCAGGCGTAGTATATCTGCACTTTACGATAAAGAACTTAAAAATGCTTTACAAAGACCAAAGAAGACAGAACTCTTGGACTATAACTATGCCTATTACCCTGTACTTTTTGCAACACACGAACAAAGGGAAAAAAGCCTTTCATATCTTGAAAAATTCGACATTATTCCAAGAAGGTATTTTTATCCATCCCTAAACACATTACCTTATTTAAAATCCAGTCAACCATGCCCCATATCAGAGAACATATCAATGCGCATTGCTTGCCTACCACTTTACTATGACTTGTCTGAAGAAAAAATAAAGCAAATTGCACACCATATACATAATTCTTTATAATATAACTACATATAAATCGCAAAGCCGCATTAAAATCCCACCTATTTTAATGATACACCATTCAGGCAACACAAATATCTCTTACTCCCACAGAGCAAGCGAGCTGCATTCGTTTAATTTTTTTTACTTTTTCACTTTTGCAAGCACAATTGGCTCTACTTCACAACGAAAGTAAAAAGTGTATTCAGGGCAAAGTTTTTGTAAAAACATTGGGATTTCCCAAAAATCATCCTGTTTATGATATACTACTACCCCAAGCATAGGTCTATCTTCAACTATGGTATGTTCTGCCCCACGAAGCAGATTCATCTCCGCACCTTCAATATCAGCTTTGATAAAATCTACTGTTATATTCCTTTCTTGCCTAAAAGCATCGAGGGTAATGGCCTTTGCTTCTAAATTTCCTGTGCTATCCTCTCTATTGGCGGATGGGGCTAACTCATTATTACTAAAGCTTATTATACCAGATTTATCAGAAAGAGCATAAGGCACAACTTCCACATTGTCATAATTATTTTTTCGCATATTATCAAGGCACGCCTCAATGGATTCAGCCGTTATTTCAAAAGCATAAACCTTACCAGCATTTCCAACTCTTTGTGCAAAATATAGAGCTGTGTCCCCAATATATGCTCCTGCATCTATTACAATATCACCTTCTTGAACTTGTACTTTGTTTTCAATACCATATTGTTCAAAAATAAAGTTTTGTAAATTGAAAAAATCTTTATACGTTTCAGTACAATGATCAAGAATGGGTAGTGGCGGTGGGTTTTGCAGCCTCATATTACGCCAAGGCAAACTTTCGTAAGTTGGTGTTATGGGATAATGTTTAATGGCATGCCAAAGAATATGCGCCTGAATACGTTGGAATAAAAAATTCCTGAAAGAAGCAACAGAAAGTTCATCGCCTAGGTTATCTATAAAAGCTTGTGTCCATGCACCGTGCTTAACAAGGTAATACTGCTCAGCCTCTTCAATGCGTTGTCCAAATTCCTCTACACAAGAAAGGTTAGCTTTTTCAAGGCTCACAGTATTATTAAAATGCTCTTCAAAAATTAAATTTACCTTTTTAAGGATGGAAAATAACGTATCCTCGCTTTCCCCTTTAGCATACAGCATGAGATTTTGCTTACCATCAGCAATAAAAATAAAATTTTCTCCAACACCAAAGACTTTGCTTAACACCGTGTTACGTATAGC
>CAYJCI010000244.1:0-3453 GCA_964368595.1 uncultured Desulfovibrionaceae bacterium | reverse complement strand
CCTTCCACAATGTCCATAACCATATTCTTAAATGCATCAAACTTACCAGAAGGCAAGTTATTGGAAAATCCAGGAATATCGATTTTTAATAAGCGTGGGTGACAGCAGATCTGGCGCAATTTGAGTAAGGCATCAAGAATGGACATTTGGCTTTTGCCAATGCCTTTTTCGTCAACATCTGCAAGCACTTGGGCCTTGAGCTTTTGAGCAAGGGCTGTATAGAGCTCGGCTTGGGCTTCTTCCAAGGCACAGCAGGTGACGCTTTCCACCTTTGGTGGTAAGTCTTTTGCCACTTCTGCCTTGGTGCGGCGTAGAATAAATGGGCGAACTCTTGTGCGCAAATAGTCAAGAGTTTCAGCATCGCCATCCTTAATGGGCTTAACAATACCACGCTGGAATGAATGCTGTGAACCCAAGAAACCAGGCATGAGAAACTCAAAAAGAGACCATAATTCAAAGAGATTGTTCTCAATAGGTGTACCAGATAGACATAAGCGCATTCTGGCATTGATATGCCTAACGGAGCGCGCGGTTATGGTATTTGGATTTTTGATATTTTGGGCTTCGTCAAGAATAATAGTATTAAATTCATACTTTTCAAATTCTTCAAGGTCACGACGCAAGAGGGCATAGGTGGTAATAACCAGCTGAGACTCGCTAATATGCTTAAACATATTTTCACGACGTGTGCCATAAATAATCAAGCGTTTAAGGCTTGGTACAAACTTTTCTGCCTCACGATCCCAGTTTGGT
Source organism: uncultured Desulfovibrionaceae bacterium (assembly GCA_964368595.1). GTDB lineage: Bacteria > Desulfobacterota > Desulfovibrionia > Desulfovibrionales > Desulfovibrionaceae > CAYJAD01. The sequence goes on along the minus strand of CAYJCI010000244.1, from coordinate 2,700 downwards.
AAAACTGAGGTAGGCACAATAATAAGGTTTGGCCCATCTAGCTTTCGTTCAACCATGTGTTGAATAAAAGCCAATGTTTGCACAGTTTTACCAAGGCCCATTTCGTCAGCTAAGATACCGCCAAATCCGTATTCTGAAAGGAAGTTAAGGTAAGAAATACCTTGCTGTTGGTAAGCACGCAACTCTGCATTAAGGCCGTCAGGTGGCTCGATAATGCGAACTTCACGGAAATTGCGGATTTTATCACGTAAATTATTCCAAAATGAATCAGTATGTACTGTTGGGAAGTCATCTAAGAGGCTATCCAGTACAGGTGCTTCAAATTGCTGGAATTTTTGCTGTGGTGGTTTGCTGGTGTCAAGCCCAAGGGCGTGTAATTTGTGGGCAATTTTTTCAAGCCAAGATTCGGGCAGGCTTGCATATGAGCCATCTTTTAATTGCACATAACGCTTGCCCTTAACCCATGCTTTCCAAATAGTTTCCAATGGTATGGATTGCCCGTCATACTCAATATTAATATCAAGATTGAACCATTTTTCTTTTTCTTCACTTTCAACAGTGGCGGTGATGACTGATTGAGATTTACGCACCTTGTAGCGAGAGAGAGCCTTTTCACCATAAACTCTGAATGTTTCAAGTAAAGTGGGGTAGGAGTCAAGCAAGAAGGCAATGGCCTCCTCTGGCTCTAAAAACCATAATTTATTACTTCTTTGCTGAAAGCCCATGCTGGCAAGCATTGATAGTAATTCTGCTTCTTCAGCTTGATGCCTGCGCACAAGGTAGGTTGAGCTAGAGTAGGTGTAACTACCGGTTTGAAAATCAGGGTTGGGGCCATTTAATAAAAATTCGCCATGGATGGTTTCATAAATATTTTCAATTTCAAGTGTTAGCAGGCTTCCTTCTTCATCAAGGAAAAGCTTTGGGTTATAAGTTGCTGGCTGGAAAATTGGCTCCATGAGCTTTAAGAAATTTTGTGGCTCAAAAAGGTTTGTTGCAGGAAGTCTAGTCCATACTCTGTCTAAAAATTCTGATATTTCCTCATGCGGAACCACTGGCCTTGTATAAAGCAAGTCATAGATGAGTGATAGATTAAGCCCAGTTTGCACAGGGTAAAAATTCTTATTATAACAAACCCATATTGGCATTTGCCCGTGGAAGGTAACATCTTCATCAGTGTGTTGCATTAAGGATATGGGTGGGCGGCCTTCATGTAGCAATAGCAAGGAAAAGCTAAATCCTTCAGATGAAATTTCAGGTTTAAGCTTAAGTACAAAGGTTGCGCTTTCAATATGGCTTATGCTGTCAGACTCTTTCCAAAAAATATAATACTCATGGCGTACAGCCCAGAAAAACCAAGAAACAAGGCCTTCAGGAATTTCCACCTTATGCCCATAATAGTCTTGGTGTTGGCCAATTTGCCTTGCTACATCCATAAGTTGGGGTGATTGCTCACACCACTCAGGGTTGCGTAAAATTTGCTCAAGGGTAATTTCATTATGAACGGTGGAGATGCCAGATTTATTTTGGCGGCCTCTAAAAAATGCTACAGAAAGTCGCCCAGGCTCAGGATAGAAGCGGAAAATAAGATAATGCCTGCCAGGCTCTGGTTCCATTTCGGTGGCGAAAAAGGAGCGAAAACTCAACTTCCAATCAGCTTTTAATTGGGTAGTGTCTTCTTGTTCGTCATCTTCACGCAAATCATTTAAAAGGTGTAAGGAAATGGCAGCCACGTGGCGGCACACACCAGAAAAAGATTCAGAGCAATTACATTGCTGCTTGAGGGTATAATCATCAAGATTAATGATTAATTCTGGTGTATATACTTGAAAATCCTCACCTTGAATAGTGCCAGCAATTTCCCATACGGCATTATTTTGGGTGATATTTATTTTTTGCACACCGCCCTCAGACAGTATATACTGCCCGCTGTCTTTAATATATTCTAGTATGCTGTCATTGCTAAAACTTTGCACAAGTGTACGCAAAGCATTTTTTTCTGCTCTAGTCATTTTGATAAACCTCTAATAACGCACGGAAATTACGCATCTATGCCGCCTCTTTTTAACACTACCAACGTAAAAGAGTCCATAAGGCAGGCAATTTCTAAAGGCTTTACAAGGGAATAGTTTCTAGCCTATTTAAGGTAGCGCAACGGAAAATTTTTTTCAAGAAAAACTATGCATTTTAGTAGAAGTTTACTTAGAAATTTCTAGATAAATTAATATTATTAGGTGTTTATATGAGTAAAAAAAATCACATTTTCTTAACATTTTTTGCCAAAACGTGCTTGACATGCCTAGCTTTTTTGTGGGTATTGGCTGCAGATTATAACGTAAATACTTCTTTTTCAGAGGAAAATACTAAGAATTACGGTGGGCACATAGTCTTTGGGAGTATTGGCGAAGCGTCAAACTTAATACCATATCTTGCAACAGACACAGCTTCACACGATGTTGCTGGATTATTGTTTGTGTCTTTACTTAAATATAATAAAGATTTACAAATAGAGCCTTATGCAGCAGAAAGCTATAGTATAGAAAATGACGGTAAGCTTTTGCGCTTTACCATGCGCAAGGGTATTATGTGGGAAGATGGCGTGGAAATGACTGCTGATGATGTGGAGTTTACTTGGAAGATTGTTACAGACCCCAAGACTGCATCACCCTATGCTGGCGACTTTATGCAGGTTAAAGAATTTCG
>CAYJCI010000243.1:0-3456 GCA_964368595.1 uncultured Desulfovibrionaceae bacterium | reverse complement strand
TCCACAACCTCACCACTAATGGTACGCATGGCCCCTTGAGCGAGGTTTAACACAAAGCTCGGCGCTGCCATATCAACAGAAAATTCCTGCACAGTCATGGTGGTTTCTGGGCTAAGTGTAGCAGATGCACCATCTGTAAAGCTAAGCTCCACAGTTTGCATACCTGTTATAATTGTGTCTGTGGTGTAAACGCTATCACCTGCTTTTAGGGTTATGTTATTACCATCACGTGTAACTGTAATTGGCCCTGTAGATTTACTAATAGTTGCTGCAATAGACTGTGCCATGATAGGCTCCTTGTTTTAATTAAAGATATTAAAGCGTAACTCTAATATAATTATTATATGTACATTTAACATATAACAATCTTGCGTAATATTGTCAAATTTCGACATATTTAACACATCACAACAAAACCAATACAATACGAATGCATCTTGATAATAAATGTGTATGTTAATTATAGTTTGGGATAGTAGGCGCTATTCTAGATAACGACGAGGGCAAAACCCTCAGGCCATAGGGCCCACAAGCGTGCAGTAAATGCAACTTGTTTCAGCGTGGGGGAGTAGATAACTCCATACAGGGCAAAAGCCCCTCATAGCCAAGCAATTTCATATTAAGCAACACTTGTCAAGTAAAAAAGTATGTTTTATTTTATTGCCTAGGCTTAACAATAATATTTGCAGTTATAAAATTTTTTTGCAATTTAATCCTTGCCAAGAATGTAAAAAGGGTATATCTCTTTTGTCCGCATTACTTTACGAGGTAAAATTATGAAAAAAGATATTCATCCCCAAACTTACAAGGCAACCATTAGTTGCGCTTGTGGTTACAGTGAAGAAGTTTTGTCCACCAAGGGTGAACAAGTTCACGTGGAAGTATGTTCCGCATGCCATCCTTACTACACTGGTAAGCAACGCTTCCTTGACACAGCTGGCCGTATTGACCGTTTCCGTAAAAAATACGCCAAGTTTGAAAACGCTTAAGCACCCTGCGCAAGCAATGCATAAATTTACGCCTCCTCGTTTAATACACGGGGAGGCCTTTGTGCTTTGTAAATAATTTGCGTAGCATTTAGAAAGAGAGCCACATGCTAATTCCTCGCCTAATGATAAAGTTTGCTACTACCTTATTTAGCAAAGCTTGCCCAACAGTGGGCGGGCAGGCTGTTATGGAAGGTGTCATGATGCGCAATGGTGATAGTTATGCCCTTGCCGTGCGTCACGCCAATGGTAACATTGTGGCGGAAAAAAGATCTTGGTTCTCCCTCACAAGGCATAGCCTTTTGAAAAAAAAGTTCATACGTGGCTTCCCCATACTCATTGAAACCTTAATCAATGGTATAAAGGCACTTAACCGCTCAGCAGAGCAAGCAGTTGACGGTGAAGACGAAAAGCTTGAGCCTTGGCAGCTTGTTGTTACCATGCTCGTAGCCATTGCCATGGCCATTGTGCTTTTTGTTATTGCCCCGCACATGCTATCCATTGGTATGCAATGGCTTGGCCTTGGTGGTGATGTTGAGGGCCTTTCATTCCACTTATGGGATGGTCTTTTTAAGTGCTGCATATTTGTGGGCTATATTCTTGCTATTTCATTTTTGCCAGATATTAGAAGAGTTTTTCAATATCATGGGGCAGAGCACAAAGTTATTCACGCTTATGAAGATGGTGAGGAAGTAACAACTCACGCAGCAATGCGCATGAGCCGCCTGCACCCACGCTGCGGAACGGCCTTTTTGCTTTTTGTTATTAGTATTTCCATAATACTCCATGCTGTGCTTGTACCTGCTTTAATGCTGGTTTGGACTCCACAAAGCATGGTGTATAAACATATTATTACAATTATTTTTAAACTCTTACTTATGATACCCATAAGCGCCATTGCTTATGAGCTTATCCATGCAGCAGCTCGCATGGGGGACACATTAATTGGTCGCACCCTTCGCGGGCCGGGGCTTTTTTTGCAAATGCTAACCACCTATGAGCCTGATAAAGATCAAGTTGAGGTGGCTATTGTAGCGTTATATGAAGCCCTTGATGCTGATAAAGAAAATATTCATCCTGTTGCCTATAACCCCATGACTTAATAGTTTTATAAGGAATATTCTATGTTTGCTAAACTTGAAGGCTTAGAAAAAAAATATTTAGAGCTTGAGCAACAGCTTGCAGAGCCAGATGTTTTTAATGATCAAGAGCGCTATCGCAAGCTCACCAAGGCCCACGCTGACCTTCGTGATGTGGTTGACCTTTTTCGTGAACATAGAGGCCTTAGCCAAGATTTAATTGAAAATAAGGCGCTTTTGCAAGATAGCGATGCCGATATTCGAGAAATGGCAGCAGAAGAAATTCGCATAGCAGAAGAGCGCATACCAGATATTGAGCATAACCTTAAATTATTGTTGCTACCCAAGGATCCACTTGATAGCAAAAATACAATTTTAGAAATTCGTGCTGGTACTGGTGGTGAAGAGGCGGCCCTTTTTGCGGCTGACCTTTTCCGCATGTATACTAGATATGCTGAAATAAAGGGTTGGAAAACTGAAATAATGAGTGAGTCACCCTCAGATACTGGCGGCTTAAAAGAAGTAATTTGTTTAATTACTGGTGATCGTGTGTACAGCCATCTTAAATTTGAAGCTGGCACTCACCGCGTACAGCGCGTGCCCTCCACTGAAACTCAAGGACGCATCCACACCTCTGCCGCAACTGTAGCTGTTATGGCTGAGGCTGATGAAGTGGACATTAATATTCGCCCAGATGATTTGCGCATTGACGTTTACCGTGCCTCTGGCGCTGGCGGCCAGCATGTAAATAAAACTGAATCTGCTGTGCGTATTACTCACTTGCCAACCAATACAGTAGTTACCTGCCAAGACGAAAAGAGCCAACATAAAAACAAAGCTAGCGCCATGAAGGTGCTTGCATCTCGTATTTTACAGGCTGAACAGGAAAAGCAAATGTCAGCCATGTCTGCTGACCGTAAGGCCCAAGTTGGCTCCGGTGACCGCTCTGAACGCATTCGCACCTACAATTTCCCGCAAGGTAGATGCACAGACCACCGCATAAACGTAACCCTCTATTCACTTGAAAAAATTATGGAAGGTGAAATTGCCCCATTGGTGGAAGCACTTACTACACATAGTCAGACTGAGGCTCTCAAATCCCAATCTGACCTTTAATCCACTCATTCGGCAGATTTTATGCAAATGGAAGTTCGCCCCAAAGGGTGCGTAGCATTCCCGTTAGGAGAGGTACGCCTTTACGAGAATCGCACGCAAAGCAATTCCATTTGCCAGTCTCTTTCATTCTACGGCAAGCTAACGTTTACTACTCCGCAGGTTTAAAGGTAGTCAGTTGAAAATGTACCACCTGCTACTTCAGTGATAAATTTAGTCAGGTCGAGGGGGGAAGACCCCACTCCCCTTCAAAAACATCTCACTTCCTTGCATCTCAC
>CAYJCI010000242.1:0-3468 GCA_964368595.1 uncultured Desulfovibrionaceae bacterium | reverse complement strand
GAAGCCAACGTATCCACCATGGATGCAGTAAAGCAAATGTACCAAAAAGCCTTAGAAATAGGCCGTTAGAATAGGAGTAAGCCATGAGTATCAGTGCAGTTGGAATTCAAGCTTATAATAAAGCATTACAGAACTTTGGGCAGACTGAGTCTAATTTCAAAGAATCCACCATGGGTGGAAGCAATAAAACAGTTTTTGCCAATGTGCTTGACCAAACCCTTGTACGTGACAGCGTTGATAAGGGTGAAAGCTTTGGTGCTCATGCAGATTTTATTAAAAGCCAAGTTGCCCAAACCTTACCAACAGCCAATCCGAATTCTTTTAGCGATACCATGGCTACTGGTTTTAACAGGCTTCAATCTTTACAACATGCTAAAGCTCACGCCATTGATGAATTTGCATCAGGCCGTACCCAAAATGTGCATGAACTCATGATTACATTACAAAAGGCAAGCGTTGCCATGAGCCTTACCTCTGCTGTGCGCGGTAAAGTGCTTGAAGCGTATAAAGAATTAAGCCGTATACAATTTTAATTGATGTAGCAATAATATACTAAACTAAACGGAGAAAACACCATGCCTATGCCAGATTACAAACAATACCTTGAAAGAGCTAAAGAATTTTGGAACAAGTTTTCACTAACTCAACGCATGATTATTTCAGGTGTTGCAGTGCTTACCGTAGCAGGTTTTATTGCTCTAACTATTTGGATTAATCAGCCAAATTATCAATTGCTATATTCTAACCTTACACCAGAAGATGCAAGCCGCGTAGTTACCATTTTGCAAAAGGATAATATTCCTTATACGCTAACTAACAATGGTACAACTATCATGGTTCCACAAGAGCAAGTATATGACTTGCGCTTAAAAGTAGCTGGTGAAGGTAATTTAGTTGGTCAAGGCATAGGCTTTGAAATTTTTGACCAAACTAAAGTTGGCCAAACTGATTTTGTTCAAAAAATTAACTATGTTCGCGCCCTACAAGGCGAATTAGCTCGCACAATCTCTGCATTTCCTAATGTAGAAAGTGCCCGTGTGCACCTTGTAATGCCACAACGTAGCCTCTTTGTGGAAGAGCAGCAACAACCTTCCGCATCTGTAGTATTAAAGTTAAAAAATCCTTCTCAAGAGCCTAATTCAAAAGAAATCAGCGCCATGGTGAACATGATGCTCATGTCTGTTGAAGGTCTTGATAAAGCTCACCTTGCCATTACAGATAATAGCGGTAAGGTTTTATACCGCCCAGAGGAAGACTCTTTAACTGGTATGTCTTCTACTCAAATGGAGCACAAATTACGCGTACAACGCGACCTTGAGCGCCGCATTGAAGCAATGCTAACACCTGTTTTTGGCCCTGGTAAGGTTGTATCAAAAGTAAACGTAGACATGGACTTTAGCCAAAAGACCATACGCCGTGAAATTTTTGACCCTGAGCAAACTGCCGTTCGTTCTGAGCAGCGTAGCGAAGAAACTCAACAAGGCCAAGCTAACCTAGAAGCAGGCTCACCAGATGTTAACTTCCGTGGTGATGGCATAACTGGCTCAGTTTCTACACAAAATGGTAGCCGTGAAACACGCACAACTAACTATGAAATTAATAAAGAAGAACAAAATATCATCTCCAACGTGGGTGATGTAAAGCGCCTTACTGTTGCAGTTATTTTAGACGGAACTTATGAAAAGGTTGACGGTGCATGGTCATTTATGCCACGAAGTGCAGAGGAAATTGAACGTGTACAACTTCTAGTTGCTAATGCAGTTGGTCTTGATAAAGCTCGTGGTGACTCTTTAGAGGTGAGCTCTGTATCCTTTACCGACTCAGCACCACCTGCTGACCCAAATATGGCTGATATTATAGTTGATTATGCAGATCGCTTAGGCAAGCCATTATTAAATGCATTACTAGCTTTCTTGTTCCTCATGTTGGTAGTACGCCCAGTGGTGCTTGCTCTTATTCGTCCAAAAGTTGAAGCTGGCGAAGTTATCGAAGGCCTTGAAGGCTTACCTTCTGCTGAAGAACAACTTGCACTATACGAAGCTTTGGAAGAGGCAGCCCGCGTAGAAGAAGGCAATGCTGAGATGGATGAAGATGACGACCTTATGCTCTTCAAAGATATCGAAGCCCTTAGAGTACACATATTTAACTTGTCCGAACAGCATATGGATCAGGTAATTTCCATAATGAGAGGATGGATAAAAGATGGCGAACCTATCGGAGCGTAATGCCCTTACCGCTGCTGCTAAGCAAGGTGATGCACAAGCAATAGCAAGTCTTAAAGCTCGGCGTAAAGCCCAAAGAGAGGCCTCACGCCGAGCAGAAGAGCTAAGAATGCGTCTACTACAACTTACAGATAAGCATTGGGATCAAACCATTAGTATTCTAAAAGGTTGGATGGATAAAGATTGATGACATTTATCACGATGTCGTATATAATCCACCCAGATTGCCAAAAAAATGACTATGCTTTGCAAAGCAGCGTAAAAGGAGAGGGAAAATGGAGTTAAACGGTCAACAAAAAATAGCAGTTCTTTTGCTTGCTATGGGTGATAAATTTACGTCCGACGTGTTCAAACGTATGGACCGTCAAGAAATCGCCACCATATCTAAAACTATTGTTGATCTTGACCCAGTTCCCAAAGAAATTGTTGAAGAAGTCATGCGTGAATTTCACGATGCACTAGTTGAAGGTGTTGACATGATTTCTGGCGGCTCTGAAATATTAAAACGCTTGCTCATGAAAAACGTGGATGCAGAAACTGCAAAATATATTATGGATTCACTTAACCTAAACTCTGGCCCAGCACCTTTCCGCGAGCTTGAGCAGGTTAGCCCACGCTTACTTTCACAAATTTTACGCAATGAACACCCACAAACCTTGGCCCTTATTCTTGGGCATTTGCATTCAGACCAAGCTGCAAACCTGCTTGTAAATCTGCCTGCTGGCGTGCGTCCAGAGGTACTTATGCGACTTGCAAGGCTTGAGGCAGTGCCAGAGGAAATGCTCATGGAAGTGGATAAAGTGTTACAAAGCCAGCTTATCGCCATGGGCGGTAAGGAAGGCAAGAAAGTTGGCGGCGTTGCGGCTGTTGCTGAAATTCTTAACGCTGTTGACCGTGCAACTGAAGAAGAAGTTCTTGCAGAAATTGAAGAAGATTCCGCCCAAATGGCTGAAGATATTCGTAACCTTATGTTCGTATTTGATGATTGTCGCTCACTTGATGATAAGAGTGTTCGTGAAATCCTTAAAGAAATTTCCAACGAAGACCTCACCATGGCCATGCGTGGTGCCAATGACGAGCTTAAAGAGAAGTTCTTTAAGAATATGTCAGAGCGTGCCGCAACCATGATTAGGGAAGAACTCGAATTCATGGGCCCAACCAAGCTATCTGATGTTGAAGCTGCACAACAAAATATTGTTAAGGTAGTGCGCAGGCTTGAAGGTGAGGGTAAGGTGACTGTTAACCG
>CAYJCI010000241.1:0-3494 GCA_964368595.1 uncultured Desulfovibrionaceae bacterium | reverse complement strand
TTAGCCGCAAAACTGTCCATGAGCAAAACTGACTTTGTTTACATGGTTGAAGCCATGACCACAAGCTTTGCCATGGTTGACCCAAGCGTTACGCCAATCACTTTTGAAGTTATTTGGGCATGGTGCCAGTCAGATATGAAGGTAATGCAACTTTTTATTACTGAAAATACGGTACATCGTGCAGACCCCATGCTTGACGCAACCACTGGCAAATTTGCACCGCAATTTGCTCACTTCTTAGATCTAATGTTCGTTGAACAATCGGCTATTATGACAGAAATTATAAAAGCTAAAGAAGAAAATAGGCCCATGAATCTGACTGATATAATACTTAAGTGGAATATTAATCACTAACTAAAACAAAATTACATAAGGGGAATTATGGCTATTTCTGCAATAATTGGTACAGTTGGAAGTATTTTAAGCCCCATTATTGACCGTATTTTTCCAAACTCAGAAGCCGCGCAAAAAGCCAAGCATCAATTAATGCTTGAGCTATCCAAAAATGAAAATGAATTTCAATTAGCTCTATCCTCAATAATAAAAGCTGAGGCAGCCTCAGCCCACTGGCTTGCTGCCAATTGGCGCCCCATTACCATGCTCACCTTTGTGGGGCTTATTGTGGCTCGTTGGTTTGGCTTTGCCGCACCAGAACTTTCAGAGGCAGAGTATCTAGCCCTTTGGGAAATTGTAAAAATTGGGCTTGGTGGATATGTGGGCGGGCGTACCTTGGAAAAAATTGTTCCTCAAATAACCCATGCCTTAAAAAAATAAGGAGTGCACATGCGCATAGCTTTAACCAATTTCACTGGAGGTGAAGTTTCGCCCTCACTATCAGCACGTTACGATTTATCTCGATATAAAAATTCAGTGCAATGCATGGAGAATTTCTTACCCAATGTACACGGTAATGTTGAGCGCAGACCTGGCACAAAATTCTTGGCTGACCTTGGCAGTGGTATTGATAATGATGCTGTATTATTCCCATTTTCATTCAACGTAGAGCCAGAGCAAAATTTTGTATTAATCTTAAGCCATAAAAAAATTCGCATAGCAAACCACACAGGGTTACTACCCAGCATTGAGCTTCTTGCCCCGTGGGAGGCACAAGATTTACCCATGGTTTCTTTTTCACAAGTAGGTGATATTGTATATTTTGCACATAAAAATTACCCATTGCATAAACTTATGCGTCAAGGCTCCCCACCAAATTATGAATGGAGCATTGAAAAAGTAATATTAAATAGTTCACTAAAAGCTCCAGAAAAGCCAAGCATAACTTTTAAAGGAACGGCTAGTGACTACACCCTGCGTTATAAAGTGGTGGCAGTTGATGCCAACGGCCAACAGTCTTTAGCCTCTGAAGTAGGGGAAATAGTAGCCAAGCACCCTTCAGATTGGGTCGTGGGCGATTGCTCAATTATTAGCTGGAGCACAGTTAACGAAGCAACAGAATATAATATTTACCGTGAAGAAGCGGGCTATTTTGGCTTTATTGGCATTAGCAATGGCAATACCTTCACAGACAATAGTTATGAAGCCGACATCGCAGACACACCCAAGGAAGATTGGAATCCTTTTGCAGATGGTAATCATCCAGGCATTGTGTCATTCCATCAACAACGCATGGTCCTTGCCGCTACTCCCAAGAATCCTCAGGCTTTTTATATGTCTCGTGTGGGTGACTTTGAGAATTTTCGCAAATCTCGCCCCTTGCAAGCAGATGATCCAGTTGAGTATTTAATTGCCTCAAATAATATTGACGCCATTACTTGGGCGGCAAGCTTTGGGGATTTACTGCTTGGAACATCTGGTAGTGAGTATAAAGCCAGTGGCGATGGTGGGCCAATTTCAGCAACAAGTGTTAACATTACAGCCCAAAGTTATTGGGGTAGTTCAAATTTATTCCCCATTATCATTGGTAATTCTATTATGCATGTGCAAAGGCATGGGGCAAGAGTTCGTGATTTATTCTATAGCCTTGAAAAAGATGGCTACGCTGGCAATGATTTATCAATCATGGCATCGCATCTTTTTGATGAGCATTATCTTCGCCAGTGGGCATATCAACAAACACCCAGTTCAAGCATTTGGATTGTGCGTGATGATGGTGTTTTACTTGCCTTAACCTACATGAAAGAGCATGACATATGGGGCTGGAGTCGCCATACAACCCACGGCAAAGTTCGTTCAGTGGTTATGATTTCTGGTGTAACTGGTGATGAAATTTTCCTTGTGGTGCAAAGAGTTATCAATGGTACTGATAAATTTTATTTAGAAAGGCTAGCCCCACGCTGGCAGGAAATTCATGGCATTGAACAAGCGTTCTTCGTAGATGCAGGCTCAAGCATTATAAGTAAAACTCCAAGCAATGTAATGCATGGTTTAGAACATTTAGAAGGCTGCACCGTGTCCATCCTTGCCGACGGTAGCCCCATTGAGGGTCTTCAAGTGCTAAATGGTAGCATCACCCTCCCCTATGCCGCAAAAACAGTACATGTGGGCTTGCCTTTCGCTTCAATTTTATCCCCCTTACCTCTTGAAGGCGAGGTGCAAACAGGTTCAACACTTGGGCAAATGCGCGGCATTGGGCAATGCACAGCAAGAGTGCAAGCAACGGTTGGCGGAAAATATGGAGCGGACATGCAAAATCTTTTTGATTTTCCTTATTTACCTGCCGTGTGGGGTGAGGCTGTGCCCCCTTTTAGCGGCGATGTTAATTTTATACCAGGTGGCGGGCAAAGCACCAATTCAAGTATTTACATTGTACAAGATAGAGCCCTACCATTATCAATTTCAGCCTTGATAATGAACGTGGATATGCAGGGGTAGTTATGGAAATAATTTCTTGCACAGCCTTAGATATAATTAATCACCCAAGCTTTGAAGCATTGCGAGAAGAATACATCGAAGAATGCGCCAATGCCAAACTCCCCAAACCTAAAGAGAAAATTGAAATTTATAAAGCTCTTGATAATTGTGGGCATTTATATGGCTTTGCGGCATTAAAACAAGATGAGCTCTTGGGTTTTGTATTCATCCTAGCCCCAACTATGCCACATTATGGGCGCTTAATTGCTGTTGTGGATAGTATTTTTGTGGCTAAAAAGCATAGAAATAGCGGTGCTGGCTTAAAATTAATTCGGCGTGCGGAGCAATGCGCAAGGGATTTAAGCTCGCCAGCATTAATTATCAGCGTACCCCTTAATGGTGATTTAGATAAACTGCTCCCAAGGCTTAAATATATTGCTACAAACAAAGCTTATTCAAAGGAATTATCATGAATAATAGCATTTTATCATGCCAATCAACGGATGTTCAAGCCGTGCGAGATTTTGAAAATTGGGCTATGACTCAGCCACAACACAGCATTAAAACAACGCATTCATTTTGGGCTAGCTGCTATGCCCGCACAATTATGATACCTCAAGGTGTTTGTATAACAGGTGTGCAAATTAAAATTAACACCATTCTCATTGTGAGTGGTGATGTGA
>CAYJCI010000240.1:0-3519 GCA_964368595.1 uncultured Desulfovibrionaceae bacterium | reverse complement strand
CACGTAACCAAAGGCTATGATCACATCCAAGTATCAGGAAGCAGCTTTCCTTTAACCAAAGCAAAACGCGTAAAAGAAATATTAAATGACAATAAAGACCTTACCTTACTAAAAATATCACCCCCACCAAAACTACCCGTGCTTAGCTTTAATACTAAAATTCGTCGTACCGATAGAATCAGTGCATGGGGCTACCCAGCTATCATTGCCATGGCTGATACCAAGATGGATCAAATTGTTAGCGGAGAGTTTGATGGCACGCCACCACTTGTTTATACCGATGGTGCTGTGAGTAGCTTCGTGAATGATGGTCAAGCGGTTAGCATTATACATTCTGCAGTATTAGCTAATGGTAATAGCGGTGGCCCGCTCATTAACACTCGTGGTGAAGTTATTGGCATTAATACGTGGCGTGGGCTTGAAATGAATGAAGGCATCATGGCAAATGGCGCACATACTGCCAAAGTCATTATTGATTTTTTACGATCTTGCAAGGTGGAGCCCAAAATTGCAACCAATGATAATTCATCTGCTAAAACACAACCTGCAGCAGAAAATATTCCCTCAACCACTCTTTCCACAAAAAATAAAGAAGGTTCAAATTTAGAAAGCTCTATTCAAAACGCTGAAAGCACAACAACAAATACCACTCAAAAACTCGACAACCTTTCAAGTGAAATGCAAAAACATTACATGCTTGCGCAAAGTGGCAATGCAGAAGCACAAGCCTATGTTGGAGTTTCACTTTATTATGGTGATGATGCACCAGAAAAACCCGACCTTGGTGTATATTGGCTACAAAAGGCAATGAGCAATGGTAATGTCTATGCTTTGGCCATGTACGGTGCAATTCAAATTACCGACCCACACTATAAAAATATTGAGCAAGGCTTAAAGCATTTAGAGGATGCCGCAAAAAAAGATGCTAAATATGCCGCAACATTAGCACATTTTCTATATACAGGTGAAATATTTGGAGTATCACGTAATTTTGAGCAAGCTTTTGCCTTTGCACAAAAGGGGGCTAGTTCTAATGACATTGACGCAACGGCCCTACTTGCTTTCTTTTACTTTGAAGGAATTGGCACAAAACAAGATAATGCCAAGGCTTTAAAATATGCTAACATTGCGGCCAAAAAAGAGAATTCTTTAGCATATGCTGTTTTAGGCTGGCTATATCATAAAGGTTTTGAAGTAAAGCAAAACAATTCAAAAGCCTTTGAATACGCAACCTTAGCGGCTAAAGATGACGAGCCAGAGGGCATAGCTTTACTTGCGTACTTTTATCATAAAGGGATTGGCGTTGAAGTAAATCAAGCCGAAGCCTTTAATTTAGCCATAAAAGCCGCAGAGGATGGTAATGATTTTGGGCGCATACTCTCAGGGCTTTTTTATGTAGAAGGTTATGGAGTAAAAAAGGATATAGTTCAGGGAGTTGCCTATTTAAGCTTGGCCCTGCAATTGGGCGATACTGGAGCACAGGAACTATATGATAATTATTCAAAAAAATTAAATAAAAAGCAAAAGCAACAAGTAAAAAGCCAAGTGAATATTTGGCTTAAACAATGGGGCTTCTAAAGTTATAAAGATTAAGAAATAAGAATTTTAATAAAATATAAAGGAGTTTAACTGATGACTAATGCTTATTACAAAATCCCCACCCCAATCAACGAACCTGTGCAAAATAATGTACCAGGTAGTGAAGAAAGAGCTAAACTAAAAGCAGAATTGCAAAAACAATCTTCACAAGTTATAGAAATTCCACTAGTTATCAATGGCGAACGCATTTTTACTGAAAATAAAATTGATGTTGTAATGCCTCATGACCATGGGCATATTTTAGCCAAATGCTCAGTGGCTGAGCCAAAGCACCTACAAATGGCCTTAGATGCCGCCAAAAATGCAAAAGAAGCTTGGGCAGACATGCCATTTGAGCATCGTGCAGCCATATTTTTATCAGTAGCTGAAAGAATTTCTGGCCCCAATCGTTATCAAATGAGTGCATCTACCATGCTTGGGCAAAGCAAAACTGCTTTTCAAGCTGAAATTGATGCCACTTGCGAGTTGATAGACTTTTTGCGCTTCAACGCCCACAATGCTGAAGAAATTTTCCATGAGCAACCACAAAGCTCCAAGGGCATTTGGAATCGCATGCTTTATCGTCCTCTTGATGGTTTTGTTCTTGCCATCTCTCCATTTAACTTTACTGCCATTGCGGGCAATCTTGGCTCCGCTCCGGCTTTAGTTGGCAATACCATTTTATGGAAACCAGCCACAACTTCTGTATTATCAAACTACTATTATATGGAACTATTGCTTGAAGCTGGCCTACCAAATGGCGTTATTAACTTCATTCCAAGCAAGGGCAGCGATATTAGTAAGTATGTTATTTCTGACCCTAATCTTGGCGGCATACATTTTACTGGCTCAACAGCTGTATTCCAAAGCATTTGGGCTCAAGTTGGCAGTAATATTGATAAATACAAAGCTTACCCTCGTCTTGTGGGCGAAACTGGCGGCAAAGACTTTGTTTTTGCACATAAAACTGCCCATATTGATGCCCTTGTAACGGCTCTTGTGCGTGGTGCTTTTGAGTATCAAGGCCAAAAATGCTCTGCCGCTTCTCGTGCTTATATTCCTGCAAGCATTTGGGGTGAAGTTAAAGATAAATTGCTAGCAGCCATTAATGATATTAAAATGGGTGATGTACGCGACTTTAGAAACTTCATGGGCGCTGTAATTGATGAAGCAAGCTTTGATAATATTGTTGAATACTTAAAGCGCGCAGCTCAAAGCGATGATGCGGAAATCTTGTGCGGCAATTATGATAAGAGCAAGGGTTATTTTATTTCACCTACTGTTATTGTAGCTAAAAAGCCAGATTATGAAACCATGAGGGATGAACTCTTTGGGCCTGTGCTTAGCATCTATATTTATGAAGATGATGACCTTGATTCAGCATTAAAACTTTGCGACGAAGGCTCAGCCTATGCCCTAACAGGTGCTATCTTTGCAAGGGATAGAGAAGTGCTTGTACATATGAGCAAAGCCTTGCAATATGCCGCAGGTAACTTCTATATTAACGATAAACCTACAGGTGCTGTGGTTGGCCAACAGCCATTTGGTGGCGGCCGTGCCTCTGGTACAAATGACAAAGCAGGCAGCAAGCTTAATATTTACCGCTGGTTAAGCCCACACACCATTAAGGAAACACTTGTGCCCATCACTGAAATAAACTACCCCTTCATGGATGAAGAATAGTTTAATAGCTAATTCATATTATATTCCTAAAACACCCTGCATTATTTAATTCAGGGTGTTTTGTTTTGGCGGCAGTAAATACCACACAGACTTATGTCCTTGCTTTGGTATAAAAAAGAAAATCAATCGTTTGACAATGCAAGGGAATTAAACAACTAAGGGTGTTCAAAGGTGCTGGATACAAGAAAGTGGGCGGTTTTTGGAGCGGAGTGTACTCTTATGGTCCTCGACCGTAGTAAAAAACAAGCCTGACGCAGC
>CAYJCI010000239.1:0-3522 GCA_964368595.1 uncultured Desulfovibrionaceae bacterium | reverse complement strand
TGACCGCTAAAACTCCGACAGGAAACCGTGACAAAAAAGGACGCTTTGCCAAGGGAAACCAAGTAAGCCAAGGCAGGACTAAGGGCAGTCGTAACAAGGCCACACATGCCGCCTTAGAGCTTATTGCAGGCACGGCTACGACAAAGGAAAAATTGCTTATAGAAAGTGTATTGAGTGGAACGACTAAAACAAGTGAGGTAGAAAATGACTAGACTAGAAAAACGGCTTGAGAAACTAGAGGAAGAAATAAGCCAACTCCAAGGCAAGGCACATTATGTCTTTTCTGAGGACGGCGAGAACTACGAATTGCCGCCAGACTTCGCAGAGGGTGATCACCTTGTTATTATACGCTGGCTAAGACCAGACGAGGCCATACCAAACAGAGAGGAGCAAGAGCATGACGCATAAAGAATATTTTAATAGCTTACCCAATGGCATGAGGGGTAAACTTAGCAAAGCATTTCTTGCAGAGCAGGACGCAGCCAAGGCCATCAAGCAAGGTAAAACCGCCATAGCCAAAAGGCACACCACCAGAGCACAGAAACTGAGGCAAGAGGTATATGCCGCCTATCCCCTGCCCGAAGCGTTACAATGAACGAATGACAGCCCTGTACTCAATGTATGGGGCTTTTTTCTTTGTGTAGTCTTTTCACGGTCTGAAAATCATCGGAGCGTGTAGAATTTGGACCATCTAACTGTATGAAAAAATTAGACTATTAAATTTCAAATACTCGCAACGAGCGAGGGTTTACGCTTGTTGTATTTGAGGTTTTCTGAGGTTTTCAATACCAGTAGAAAAGACAATTTTTCGAGCTTCAACCGTGCTTCAACTTGCTGAATAATAAGTTTTGATAAGTAGTTTTTTCTTGCTTCGCTCTCGCTTCAATCTTGCCTCGATGACTGGTTTTGTCGAGTTTTCTCTTTGCACAGCAGACATAAAAAAGCTCTCTTGCAATCAAAGTTAATACTAAGTTTTGATAAATTTTTACCGATAAATATAATTGTGAAAGGACGGGCACAGGTTCGTTTTTTTAATGGTGAAGTTTTTCACTTGCACAATTGACAAACATATGTCTATAAATGCAAAAAAGGACAGATTTTTCATCTCTGCACCACCTTGTTTTTTTTGTAAGCAGATTTATATATTTATCAAAGGAGGAGACATGAAGTATCCAAGCATAGAAGTTGCTTCTTTAATTGCCAAAATATGCGATGAAAAAAAGTATACTTGGAACAACACCAAAATACAAAAACTTTTATATTGTTGCTACGGTTGCTTTCTTGCCGCCTTTGACGTGAGGCTTTGCGATGAATACCCAAGAGCATGGCAGTATGGCCCAGTTTTCCCAAAAGTGTTCAACCACATTCATAAGCAAAGGACTTTTCCTCTTTCTCAAACTCCAAGTTTAGCTGATATGACTACAGAGCATAGAGAGTTTCTAGAGAGCGTCATAGACAATTTTGGGGAGTATCAAGCATCAGCACTTTCACGATGGACACACAAAGAAGGTTCCCCATGGTCTCAAGTTGTCTACGGCATAGAAGGTGGGCTTGCGCAAGGATTAAATAGTTTCATTCCCGACGACATAATCGAAGACTACTTTTCTAAAAATATCGTCACAAGGGAAAGTGCTTGATGAAAATAAAACTAGACAAGCCCGATATATCCCCAAGTGAAGATGACGAATGCGGTTCTAATAATGACGAACCTCTTGCCAAACAAAGAAAGGCAATCCAAGCAAAAGAAGAAAAATGGCTATCTAATATCCGTATGATATTTCTTTGCCTTGCTGTTAGTATTACAACTATAGTACTGATTGTTTATTTTTGGCACCTATGCGCTCCAGAGTGCGTACGATGGCTTGACAATACAGACCTTATCAAAATAAAAGACCTTGCTACTACTATCATTGTAGGCTTAATTCTCAGTATATCCACAACATTCTTTTTCAAGAAATAACCAAGGGGGCAAACGCCCCCTTTTTTTATCCCATACCACCTTGACACCTTCCCCCATACAATGCATAGTCACCTTACGGAGCGTCAGAAACTCCATTCAATAGCCGCTAGACTAAGCGTTATTAGTCTTTTTTCACGCCTAAATTTGGGTGGGAAGTGGCACAAATACAACACCCTGCAAAGGGAAATAGTGCCAGCACTTGCTATTGAGTGTTCTGAACTTCCTGCCCTTTTCTATTTTGGTCAAGGGCAACTATTCAACATAGGAGCTTACGCCATGAGTAACAACACAATCAACGAAAACTTGCAAGATTGGATTAACAAAAGACCGAACGTTCAAGAAATGTCAGAGGCTGAACGCATGGAATATGCCAAAGAATGGCAGGCAAACATGGACGCAATCGAGGCAGAGGTTGAGAACAACAAATATTATAAAAAGGTTGCTCAAATCCATAAGGACTTAGGCTACTTAAAAGACCTCGTATATTTTTGGGCTGGCCCTAATGCAAGAGCAACGCACATGGATAAAGAGTATGAGGCACTATACAATAATGCGAAAGAGGCGGTTATAATGGCTATACATAATATCAAAGCGGCACAGTTAGCTTTATCTCAAGCTTTGCGAATACAAGCAGAGTTTGAATTTGTACCCCCAAAACGCAAAGTGATTGAGGTTGATACAAGCGGCATGACCATACAAGAAGTATAAACTACCTAAACCCACAAGCCCCAACGCATACGCCGAGGGGCTTTGCTATATTGACTTAACGCCTTGGCCTAGCTATGGTCAGCTTGTCGTTACCGCTTTGGCCTCGTTGTGAAGCGCGGCGTGTAGCCAAAGGGTTTTCCGATAGGAAAAGAGTTGGATGCGCTCTCTCCCAAAGTGGTGCGGCTTTGTATAGTATCTATGCCCATCTACTTGCGGGGAAACTTTCAAACATGAGGTTATTATGAAGCTGAAATTGTTATTTTTATTTTTGGCAGTATTTTTATTAAACGTAACCCCAGCATACGCTGCAAGCATTTCAGGCGCGTATGAATATTTGCCAAAGGAGCAAGGTGATCCGACAAAAGGTGTTATAGAAATTAAAAAACGTAGTGACGGCAACTTTGATGTAATGGTTTCAAACTTTGCTGACCAGCCAGGTTTTTTTACAGAAATAAGTGGAATTGGAAAATTAAAAGGTAACGTATTGCAAATGGACCTCAAACTTAAAGATTCTAAAAGCAATAAAGATGTAGTGGTGCCTTTTAAGGTGACATTCCAAACGAAAAATAATCGTGTATTAGCTACAGTCGATGAATTATATAAACTTGGCGGCCCCTTTAGTTATAACGATGCATATAACGAGGGGATAAGTGGTGGCCCAGGCATTTATGGTACTTTTATTAAAAAATAAAAGCCTAGCCTAAAGTTATTTTCTGAATTACTGCCCCCAAGAAATACCGAGGGGGCTTTTTCTTTGCCTTTATTCTTTGGGGTATTAGGGGGCAACCCCTAACAAGACCACCCATGCAGAGTAGAAAATTTATTTTCGTGTACGTACATGGGGTAGGCTTGCT
>CAYJCI010000238.1:0-3526 GCA_964368595.1 uncultured Desulfovibrionaceae bacterium | reverse complement strand
AAATTGAGGACATCTCTGCCCACGGTTCATACTACGAAAATCCCTTTGAAATGGACGTGGGCCGTGGGGTTTATATGAATGATCAATACAAGCCCATTGCAAACAACATTGAAACCTAACCGCTCACTTGAATAGCCTCTTGTACAGCTTGGGGATTATGGGCAACAACCTTTAAGAGCGTCTTGGCGGCTCCTGATGGTTTACGGCGGCCTTGCTCCCAATCATGTAAAGTGCGTACAGAAATACCAAGCATATCGGCAAACTCTTGCTGAGAAAGGTTTAGGCTGAAGCGAGCTTCTTTTGCCATACGTTGCTCATTGGTAATAAGCTGCTCTAAAATACACTTACCATCTGCATCAAAAATCTGGCGTACAAGAGAGCCGTCTTCCTGCGGAGTAAATCTGGTAGTGCGTGCAGGGCGCAAAACCTCACCTGCATTATCTTCAAGCATTTTGCGCAATCTATCGTTCATACTTTCCATCGTATTGCTCCTTAATTTGGCGTAATAATTGGCGAGATATGTCTTCTGTACGGCTTTTTGGATAGGCAGTTATTAGCACAACTTGCCCAGCTTCATTACGCAAAAAATATATAACTCTAATCCCACCTTGCTTCCCTTTCCCTTGGATTTTCCAGCGTATCTTTCGGCATCCCTTAGTTTCAGGAATCACATCGCCAGCTTCGGGATATTTGCAAAGAAACCATTGAAAATCAGAAAAACTTTCATCGGTAAAAAGTTCATCCCGAACTTCTTGAAAAAGTGGAAGCTCTATAAATTCATAGTACATGGCCTTTGTATACGGCATTGCCGTATTTTTGTCAACCCTATAAATAAGGAACAACCATGCAAAACATAATTTCTAACTTAACCGCCCTGCAAACCACCACACTGGATGCAGGGCAGATTTTTAGTGGCAAGAAGTCTGGTAAGCTTATCCAAGGCTATGCTGAAGCTTCGGCTTACACTCCAACTATTAACCCTAGTTACATCTTCCATGAAAGTAGCCGTGACATCATCGTCTGGTTTATGAATCACGCTGACCCACTGTACGTTTTTGGCCCTACTGGTTGTGGAAAGACCAGTAGCATTAAGCAACTGGCAGCAAGGCTTAACTATCCAGTCTTTGAAATTACAGGACACGGACGTTTGGAATTTGCAGACCTTACAGGGCACTTGGCGGTTAAAGAAGGCAATATGGTCTACGAATATGGGCCGCTTGCACTTGCCATGCGTTATGGTGGCTTATTGCTCTTTAATGAAATTGACTTAACCGCACCAGAAGTTGCCGCAGGGCTTAACTCCATTCTTGATGGTGCACCTTTGTGCATTGCTGAAAATGGCGGAGAGCTTATCAATCCGCACCCCATGTTTCGCTTTATCGCTACCGCCAATACCAATGGCGGTGGTGATGAAACTGGTTTGTATCAAGGAACTCAGCGACAAAATCTAGCTTGGCTTGACCGCTTTACACTTTGCGAAATGGGCTATCCTGCTCCAGAGGTTGAGAAGAATTTGCTATCCGCAAGTTATACTGCACTTCCAGAGGAAATCGCACATAAGTTAGTGGATTACGCCAATGAAGTTCGTAAGCTCTTTATGGGTGAAAGCGGTAATATTACCAACACAATAGAAGTCACATTCTCAACTCGTACCTTACTACGTTGGGCAGAACTGACCCTACGTTTCCAGCCTCTAGCAAGCCAAGGTATACAGCCTGTGAGCTATGCTCTTGATCGTGCTCTTGGCTATCGTGCTTCAAGGGAAACTAGGGCCATGTTGCATGAATTGGCACAGCGTATGTTTCCCATTCAAAACACAACCAAAGTAACATACACAAAACCTAAACCCCAACCCCAAACCACAAAAGACATTAACCAATGGAAACATTATGTCGGTCTACTTGCGGCGGCTGATTTAACCAAGGTCGCACAACTACCTATTGTTGCACTGGAAAAACCAACGAATAGCGGTGGCAAGTTTTGGCAAGCAGAATTACAGCCAGACGGTGTTCTTCTACGTTGGGGCAAGATGCACACCAATGGGCAGCAACTATTTATAGAACGTGACAAATGCAAACAACGTGATCCTGCCATGGAAATGATTGAACGTATATACCGTAAACTTACTAGCGGTTATAGCTTGGACACTAACAATACAACATTATAAGGAAATTATTATGAATACTCAAAATGCCACCGTCCTGGGGGGTACCCCACAACCCTCAAATATTCGTGTTTTGGACAGCTTATTAGCCCTGAATCTCGATGTCTCATTGTGGTCAGCAAGAAAGAAGCTAACCCTAGAAGATTTTGGCAATGTGAAATTACCACCCGATGAACTAGCAACCCTTGGTAGTAAAAAGGTAGCACCGCCTGAAAGCCTACGCATATTTGGTACACTTAAGGCTCGTGCTTTTAATTACTTGGATAAGCACGGTGTACGCTTTATGTCTGGTTGGGCTATACCAGAAGACAAAGCGGCAGACATTGTGCAAGAACTCATGGCAATACGTGATGAATTTGTAGTGGCAAAAGACCAATTCTTAGTGGAATATGACAAAACCATACAAGATTGGATTGCCAAGCATGAAGAATGGGGCGGAATTATTGCTAACTCCGTAGTCAGCCCTGACTATGTACGTGCCCGCATGGATTTTCGCTGGCAAATGTATAAGGTTGCTCCGCTTACTCAGCACACAAGCGAAGATGCTGTTATCTATGCTGGCCTTGCTGAAGAAGTGGAAAGCTTGGGCTATACGCTCTTTAATGAAATCTCACGCACCGCCAATGACATATGGAATAAGGTCTATATGGGCAAAACTGAAGTTACGCACAAGGCACTATCACCGCTTAAAACTCTGCATAACAAACTCATGGGCCTTACCTTTGTGGAACCGCATGTGGCTCCAGTAAGTGACATCATACAAATGGCTTTAGCACATATGCCCAAGCGTGGGCCAATCACGGGCAATCATTTATTGACCTTGCAGGGCCTTGTGTGCCTACTTCGTGATACAAGTGCACTAATTGCCCATGCACAAACTTGCATTAACGGTGCTGATACTGATTCTGTTTTGGATGCATTGTTAAAGCATACCCAAGTGTCGCTTGGCATAATGGTAGATGAAGCTGAAACTGAAGAAGTTGAAATGCCTATGCCTGACCTTCCACCAGTTACGCATATTCCAAGCATGGGCTTATGGTGATGCTATGTTAAACAATAAACACATCCTAAGCTCATTGCCACTACTTGCGGCAGTTTTGGGTGATAAATACGGCGTACAAGTACGTATTGGTGGGGATACTGCTTGTACCGATAGTAATATCATTCATTTACCGAGCTTGCCTTTGGATTCAGATGCAAAATTGCTAGCCCAAGTACGTGGATTTGTAGACCATGAATCGGCACATATACGCTATACTGACTTTGAGGCTCTAGCCAGTGCAAAGCTTAATCCTACACAGCAATATCTATGGAATGCCCTTGAAGATTGGCGAGTGGAAAATGCGCTGATAAAAATATTCC
>CAYJCI010000237.1:0-3535 GCA_964368595.1 uncultured Desulfovibrionaceae bacterium | reverse complement strand
GACAAAAAGGCCCTTGAGCAATCAAACCAAAAAGCATGCCATTAACCTAGTCAGTCAAATTTTCTCTTATGCTCAATCTCGCATCGACAGCAAATTGCAAAGCCCCATACGCCATATTACAAAACCAAGTACCATTTCAGAAAAGCGAGAACGCTTTTTGACCAAGGCAGAGGCCAAGGAACTACTAACAGCACTAGCAGAGCGGAGCAAAAATACCCATGATATGGCCTTGCTTTCCTTATTTTGCGGCCTAAGAGCAGGGGAAATCCTTGGTTTGACTTGGGGATGCGTAAACTTTGAAGAAAAAAGCCTTTTCTTAAAAGATACAAAGAATGGCGAAAACCGTCATGCTTATATGACCCCAGAAGTGGAAACCATGTTACAAACACGCTACGCAAACCAAGCCCTTGATGAATTTGTCTTTGGTAATGCCGAAATATCAAAGAGCTTTGAACGTACTGTCAAAGCCATAGGGTTAAACGATGGGCGAACAGATAGACGTGAAAAAGTGGTATTCCACACTTTGCGACATACTTTTGCAAGCTGGCACGCCAAAGCAGGAACACCACTTTATACTATCGGTAAACTACTAGGGCATAAGACGCTAGCTATGACCCAACGCTATGCCCATTTATGCCCTAGTGCTGAAAAGCAAGCGGTTATGGCCTTGCATGGTGCTCTTGACGAGCCAAAGCGTGCCAATGTTATCAATATTAAAAAACAGGCATAGCTAATTTTTGTTTTTTTTGTGGAAGACATAAGCCAGTATCCCCAGCTGTACGGACAAATTAAGATTTGCCCTTAACATCGTGGAGAACTGGCAAGGGGAGCTTAAATTACAAAGTCAAGTGCAACACTTATCAGCAAGAAACAAAGACACCCAAGTAGGTAGGCATACATTCATTCCCCCTTGCCTTGTGCCTTTTGGGGTCTTAGGGGCAAAGCCCCTAACCAGTTTCCCCCACGTTCAAATTTATTTGTACGTACGTGGGGTATACTGGCTTGCTTGCTTGCTTTCTTGCTACTCTTTCCTTGCAATTTCTACAAAAAAATGTAAAATCAGCACATAAATTTAATATAAATCCTACAAGCATATAGCAAAGGAAAAGCCATGTTCAAAGCCGCCATTAAAAGTATAAAATCCGCTAAAGCACACGTTCGCCCGCCCATTTTCTCTCTTTTGCTTTTAGCTAGTCTTTGTATTTTCTCACCCCTCATAGTCCATGATGCCCATGCCGCTACCAATCCTAAAGGCACAACCATAAACACTATGGAAGCCACCACAAGCGACCTCACACTTGAAAATTATGGCATAATATTGGATGGTAAAGATTATACAGTTAGTGGTTCAACCTATCAGATTGGCATGTATGGCAATTCTGCTGGCAATGCAAGCTTTAGCTTTAGTAACTTTGGTGATATTATCTTTAACAATGCTCCAGGACACAGTTATGGCATGTATGCAAACTCAGTTACTGGCTCACATAGACTAACCAACAATGGGACTATTAGCATAAATGCTAGTAATCCTATGAATTTGTATGGCATGTATGCCAATGGTAATGGCTCACATATGCTAACCAACAATGGTACTATTAGCATAAATGGGGCTTTCCATTTGTTTTCCCATGGCATGCGTGCCAATGGAGATGGCTCACATGTGCTAATCAACAATGGTACTATTAGCATACATGGTACACATCATCAGTATTATGCTTTACATGCCAGGGGAAGTGGCTCACATACATTAATCAATAGTGGTACAATTATCATAAATGCAAACAACTCTTCTGCCGCCATGCGCGCCTCTGATTCCAGTAATTTATATAATAGTGGTTTTATTAGCGTAAGAGGTACTCAATCGGAAATTTATGGTATGATGAGTGAGAAAGATCAAGACTTAAATATTAATAATACAGGAATTATTAATGTGTGGGGTGCCCTTGGCCTCGCTAGTGAGGCCAATTCTGAGGGCGGTAATCTAAATGTTGGTACATGGGCCACAACTTTAAGAAATTTTTCCATAAATGATAATGTATTTAGCTTAAGGGAATCTGGGATGGTTGGAGGTCCGGTAGGGCATGTAAACTTTAATAATACTACACTAATATTGCGCCCCGGAACTTCCGCACAGGGCTTTCAACTTGGTAAAACCTATAATGTAGCTGACATGATATATGTCGTGAATAACCATCATACTCTCCTAAGGACTGGCAACGCACTGCTTACAACTGACGTTATAGGAACTATTGCTGAGGCCGTAGGCGAAGTACCATTTTTAAAAGCAACACTCGTAAATGGCAATGACCCACTTACTGCCACTGTGCGTCTTGATCGCAATGTTAATGACGAAACCACCCCAGGTTCTACCACCATGCAACAAGCGGTAAGCCAAGTGCAAAGCCAATTTAATAATTTATCTCTGGCCCTACGCAAGGCCCTTATAAATATCTATACTGAGGCTAATTTAGTGGCAGATGCAGGACAAAATAGCTCTAGCGGTGTTGCCGCAGGCTCAAATTTTGCCCCTAGCAATAAATGGCAAGTATTCTTAAACCCCTACGCCAACACAGTAAATAATAGCAAGTATGACTACAATGGTAACAATATGGGCATTACCGCAGGTGCAAGCTATAGGGTGAGTGATAGCTTCTCCTTTGGTGCACATTTGGACTTTAACTCCGCCAATTATTATGCCGATATTATGGATATGAGCACCAAGTCCACCTCCTTTGCCCTTGGCTTGCATGCCGCCTATAACTTTACACCAGAGTGGTACTTGCGTGGGCAACTTACAGGCTCAGTAAATCAAAATGATGGCTACTATGAAACAATTACATTAAACGCTGACACCAACTATAATGGTGAAGCTATGTATGCAGAACTAGCCACAGGCTATACTTGGCAAATAGCAAATGGCCATAGCCTCACCCCAGAAATTGGCGTGAGCTATTTAAGTATGCACACTGATGCTTATGATATTAGATGGGGCGGTGCTGGTAGCCTTTATGACATGAGCTATGCTGATAGCTATTATAATGCCTATTATGGCACACTAAACCTTGACTGGCGTAGTGAATTTGAGCTTGAGAATGACGCAAGCATTGCCTTTTTAGTTGGCCTTGGCCTTCGCCAAAACTTGGACAATGGCGAAATGAAAACTAACTTTCAAACCTTTGGTTTAAGCTATACCGCCAAGGCCACAGAAGATTTAACCACCTTCCTTGCTGATGTGGGCGTTGAGTATAAAAAGGGTAACTTTAGCGTGAGCCTTAACTATGACGGCGGCTTTGGCACTCACCAAACTAGTCATGGTGGGAATGTTATGGTGAAATTGGAATTCTAAGTTTTTACAGATAAATCAAAATATAAAAAGTGCACTTCCCATATGATAATTGGTGAAGTGCACTTTTTTTGTGATTATATAAGTAGTCACCCAAAAAGGTAGTACAGGGGTAGTACAAAATAAGGCAGTACAATAAAAAAGGGCTAACGTTATAAACGTAAGCCCTTGAATTTTATGGCGCGCCCGGGA
>CAYJCI010000236.1:0-3592 GCA_964368595.1 uncultured Desulfovibrionaceae bacterium | reverse complement strand
CCCTTTTTCTGTTATGGGGCAATTTGTACAGGTATAGTACAGGTATTTTATTTGTAGCACTTTTTGATGGACGAAAAAAGCCCCCCTGCCATTTTGGCAAGGAGGCTTGTTTAATATTTTACAATTATATTATAAGTTATTGTATAATAAAGTTTGGTTTACAAGTATGGTCATGCTGCCATCATCGCTTTGGAATTCGGTAAAACTATTACCAGTAACACCATCTTGAGAAACCGTGTCCTTTGCTGTCCAACCAGATGTATCAAATTTACCATCATCATTGATTGAGTCTAGGGCCTTGCTTGGGTCATCACCCATGACAATCATTTCTACATTTTGAATCTTGCTACCTTCAATCATATTTTTAACGCCATCAAGGTTTTCTGTGCCAGCAAGTAGCACGTCCATTCCCTCTCCGCCGTCAACCATTACGTCTTCAAGGTCAAAGCTAATGGTATCATCACCTGAGCCGCCAAATAACTTGTCAGCACCTTCGCCGCCGATGAGCATATCTGCATTATCTCCGCCGTCTATGTAGTCATTACCAGAGCCGCCAAGCAGAATGTCATCGCCTTCTCCACCAAAGAGGGTATCATTGCCACCAAGGCCAAGCAAGATGTCATCACCAGAGCCACCGAAGAGGGTGTCGTCGCCATCAACTGTGTCAGATTCAAGTCCTGCTGCAATCTCAGCAAGATCATCTTTACTGGCTTGAGCTTGGTCCACAAGATCCATGATGAGTTCTTTAGTATCATCAATGTTAAGATCACCATCTTTATCAGTAATAAGGTTTTCATAACTGTATTCTGTGGAAGATGGATTTTCCGTCATTTCAAGCTTTTCAGCAAGGTCTTCGAGAATATTTTTATTACCATCGCCTATAAGAAGATCATCACCATGCTTACCGTAAAGAAGGTCGTCACCGCCAGCACCTATAAGTGCATCATCATTTTTTACATCAGCACTAAAGCCGACTTCTTCTGCAGCCCATTCTGGATTATTATGCATATATTCAACAAGAAGTGCCTCAGTAACTTCCATACCTAATTTTGTTTCTAAGGCTTCTCTTAGTGCTTCTACGCTTATACCACCAAGCAGAACGTCATTGCCTGCACCATCGCCTTCAGCAACGCCAACACTGAGTTTGATACCTTCAGACTGTCCAGCACCTTCATCAAGTCCAAACATATCATCAATATTACCATCAGTTAAAGTTTCGGCGTTTTCATTTTCTTTGTTTACAGTATTGTCAAAGTCATCAAGCAAGTTTTCGTTAGAGCCTTCACCAATACCAACAGCATGGATATTGCCCTTGCCATCACCGCCCATGGCTTCCAGTAATGCTTTATAAGCGTCTTCATGACCAGAGTACCCTGGCACCCCATCGGTCATGAAGAATACTTCATTTTGGAAGCCGTTATCTTTGATATTTAGACTATTAAACCACTCTTCAGCGGTAGCAAAACCATCTTTGAAGTCTGTGCCCCAGTTGAAGTCATCGTGATAATAGCTTCTTGTGCCCCCCTCCTTCTCTGCGTAAACAATGGTATCTGCATGCGTACCCGTTGTATGCACAAGATAGCTACCTTCACCAATTTCGCCAGCAGGAATGGTTAGTATTGCATATGTAACATTATTAATTGTTACAGTGCCGTCTTCATTCTCTGTCACAGGGTATGAGTTACCCTTTCCATGGAATTGAAACTCAGTAGCACCTTCTGCGGGAGCTTTCACAGCAACATCATATTGCATTTGTTCAATAGCATCAACTTGCTTGAGAACTGCTTCTATTTGTGCATCTAAATCACCTTTTGCTGGATCTAATGTAAAGGAGAAAGTGCCTTCTCTATCAGCATCAAACAAGCTTATATTCATATTTACCACTCCACCTGTGCTTTCTGCATCTTCAGCATGAGCTTTAAGAGTAGTGCTTACAAATTCTCTGATAGCGTCACAAGTTTCTGATAAGCGTGTAACTTGATCTTCAAGAACGCCATCTTCATTTGGTTTTACATCTTCAAGAACGCCTTTATGCGCATTGGAATACATAGAACCCGAAACATCAAGAATGAAACTAATATTATAATCTGTACCAGCAACTAAATGACTAGCCAAACTATCAAGAGCAACAACCTCACCAATGGGTTCATCAGTAACGGTAATATCGGTAATTGCAGTATCGCCATCAGAATCAGTAATTTTAATGTCTACATTTTTACCCTCTGCGGCATTTTCTATCTTCGCAATCCATGAATCAGAATTAGGAGCAGAAGTTATAGAGTAGTCTCCAGATTTGAGAGTCACATTGCCAGCATCGTCGTATGCTACTGCATCTGCGTCACCAGTTTCTGATGTCCACTTACCATCTTTGTAAGTGAAAGTATCTTCACCAAATTCAATGGTTTTTCCTTCGCCATTATCAGCACCAAAATCAAGATCAATAATTGTAGTTGCTGTACCATCACTAATATTGCTTGTTTCTACGCTACGCCCAGCTTCTGGTGCATCGTCTTCAATCTGTACAGTCACAGAGGAAGATGCAGTATCACCATCGCCATCAGTAACAGTAAAGCCAAAGTTTAGGTCGGTGGCTGTGTCGTTATTTGCTGTACCACTTAGGTCAGTATTAAAATCTGAACCTGGGTCTGTTTCTGGTACATTATGTTCAACAGCTTCTTTCAGAGTAACAGTATACTCACCCGTTGTTAAATCCATTTCTACACGGATGACTTCTTGACCATCGGCACCCTTACCAATAAGGGTGGTTTTGTCATCGCCATCATAATCCCATTCGATGTTTTGATTATCATCAGATGTTTTAAGCTGTGGAGCAGCAGAAATATCCCATGCAAATGGGTCTTCGTCAGCAGGTTTGCCATCTGCACCAAAGTCAATCTCAATGGTTCCACCAACAGTAACAGCTGCATCAGTATCTTCTGTACCGCCATCAAGGAATTTTTCTTGAAGTAAGGAATTATCAGCGACTACGGACTCAATAATTGGGCCGTCGTCACGAACGGTTACATTAACATCAACTGTAAAGAGATTGTCAGTATTGGCATCTTTAACTACTACTTGAACTGTATCGCCCTTGAATTCATCATCGTGTTTGCTGTCACCGTCGGCAGTCAAATCATCTTTATTGCCGTCTTCATCATGCTCAACAACTTCTTTTAGGGTAATGGTTAATTTGCCATCTTCATAGCTAACATCGTAGCGGTCTGTATCATAATCGCCAATACTATCAAAGGTAAAATCTTTTGGTATATCCCATTCAGCGGTTTCAGTATTTTTTTCAGACTCTGTGCCAGCGTCAACAGTGGTACTTGCATTAAGGCCACTTTCGTCAACTTCTACTTGATAGCCACCTTCTGGTGCACTTGGACCTTTTGCGGCTTCAACATCAAGTGTTAAGGTAGCACTATCAATGTCGCCGTCAGCATCTTTAATGCTATAACCAAATTTAAATTCAGTATTGGTATCAACACTATTAGGATTGGATATAAAGGTGTAATTGCCATTGCTTTCAAAGGTAATTGTACCAGCATCAGACTTCCATGCAAGATGATTATCGCCCACTTGAGTCCAAGTA
>CAYJCI010000235.1:0-3606 GCA_964368595.1 uncultured Desulfovibrionaceae bacterium | reverse complement strand
CCCCATCTTGTCTCCATATTTCTAATTCTAAGAATAGGCATATCAACGCCGTATTTTGAAAAAATCGGAAACATATCTTTAATTATTTGATTAAAGTATAGTCTGCACTGCTCATCAAAAAAACTATTAATAATTTTCCGTTTTTGCTCTAAGCAAAGCGGTTTATTTATTTTTAGATAAAGATAAACGCCATCGCTAAAAACTCCCGTTTCATCGCTTTCAATGATTTTTAAACGGAGGCTTTTACCCAACAAATAAAAACTTTCTCCGCTTATATACTGTTTTGGAGCCGGCGTGTATTTTTGCAACTCATTAAATTTATTAATATTTTGAAGTATGAACTCGGCTTTTTTTATTACAAAATCATTTATCGTGCTTTCGGATACATCGGGGTTTGCAGATACGCTCACGCTTCCGTTTGAGCGTATTCTTAAATTTATGTTTTTAACGCCTTTTCTCACCAATTGATAATTGATTTTGCTACCGTTATATTGAATTGTCTTGTTCTCTATTAAATAATTATTCAATCTTAAAACCTCCTAAGAGCAACCGTTTTGACATTTTCAATTATTTTGTCAATTGCTTCAAAGGACAGTTTTATATTTTTATTTTGCTCTAATTCATAGAACAAGTCGTCGATATCTTGTTCTATTCTGCTGTGAATTGTCGGGTTGTTGGTCCAATCCACTTTGTTATGGGTTTCTATAATTTTTGTAATCTCAATAGCAATATCAACAGCAATATCGCTCTGCGTCTTCATATCAATTTCTTCACTTAAAACTATCGAGATAACGCCATAGAAAGCTTGTGCATGGACGTTGTTTTTTATCTTTTCGGGATATTTTATATCGGCTTTATTGTTTCTGTAATCGTCCATAATAGAGCGCATTTTCGCAAGATATTCCGATTCGGTAATAATCTTTTCTTTATATTCCTCTAATGTATCTTTAATGCGTTTCGAGAAACTTTCATAATAAGCGGGGTTTTCATCGTGCTTTTCGCTTATACTCTTTGTCATGCTACTGGTTATTGCGTCTGCCTTTGAGCGCAAAGTCCCAAGTTCCTCAAGCTCTTTTTCAAAATCGTCTTTGTTAAGAATATCAACAAGATTTGTTATCTGCTTTAGCCCTGCTACCGATAGATGTGTATCTAATAAGTTTTGCATCTGCTTTTCATATTCAGAGTTGTCTAAAGCATCACGATAACGAATTCTAACAGTTCGGCGCATTTTAGAATAAAATACAAAGCTGTCTTTTAATTTGTTAATCTCGTCTTTAGGCATAGAGAAATATACACTTTCGGAATTCAACGCTATATTTAAAGCTTTTCCAAAAGCGCTTAACAGATTATAAAATTCTTCGCGCAATTTATTGTCGGCGAGCAAAACCTCTATTTCTTCTGCGTCGCGGTTATTTTTAACCGGCAAAAACAACGTTTCAAGCCTTGAGTTTGTCTGCCTTAAATCTCCGACAGCCGTCATAACATCAACTACTGCGCCTTTAAGGTCGTTGCTATCAAAATTCTCGAGTCCTGCTCCGCTATACATATCCATAGCCGCATCGAGCTTTGTTATCAAACCACGATAATCAATAATCATGCCGTATTCTTTGCCATCGCAAATACGATTGGTTCTTGCAATGGCTTGCAAGAGACCGTGTTCTTTTAGTTCCTTGTCGATATAAATAATGGAACATATAGGCGCATCAAATCCGGTTAGAAGTTTACTGCACACAATCAAGATATCAATTTCACTATCTTGAAATTTGTTTTTCATCGCTTCTTCGTATCTATCAGCATCGCCATATTGTTGCATCATTTTCTTCCAATATATCAACACTTTGTCGTCGGCAGTTTCATCAATATCTTCCTCGCCCTCGCGCATATCGGGGGGTGATATGACAACGGCGCAGTTAAGATCCCCGAACGTTTCAAAACACTCAAGGTATCGAACCGCATCTTTTTTATAGTTGGTTGCAAGCATTGCTTTAAATCCTGTATCTTTATAACTATCTATAAAGTGGTTGTTAATATCAAGAGCAATTCTTTTAATCCTTGCATCTGTTGAAGAAAGCCTTTTTATACTGCTCCATTTACTTTTCAAGTCTTGTTTTTCAACTTCTGTTAATCTTTTGGTAGTTTGCTCAAACCACAAGTCGATATTTTGTTCATCTACATTTTGTTCTACAAACTTCCCCTCATAAATAAGCGGAACGATAGCTCCGTCGTCAACGCCGTCTTTAATCGTGTATTTGTGAATAAGCTGACCAAACTTTGTCATTGTATTTTTTTCTTTTTTCATGAGTGGCGTACCTGTAAAACCAATGTAACAGGCGTTTGGAAATACAACGTGCATTTTGGTTGCAAGCTGCCCATAGTTAGAACGGTGGCTTTCGTCTACAAGAACAAATATGTCTTTTGAATCGTTTTTTGTGTTGGATTGTTCGGCTGTGTTAAATTTATTTATAATAGATGTAACTATATCTACTTTAGGATCGTTAATTAACTCTATCAAATGTTTTCCCGTGGTGGCTCTTGCGGGTAAAAGTCTTGTATGTGCAAACGTTTTTGCTATTTGTCCGTCAAGTTCTTTTCTATCGGTTATAATAACAACCTTAGGGTTACACGTTGATAGTTCGAGCAAAATATACTTTGCAAGCATGACCATTGTCAAGCTTTTTCCGCTTCCTTGGGTATGCCAAATTACGCCGCTTTGACGATTGCCGTCGGCGTTTTGTAAAGAGATTGTTTTCATAATCTCTTTGATTGCAAAATACTGTTGATAGCGACAAATTTTCTTTACGTTAGCATCGTATAAAATGAAATATTTAATCAAATCAGCCACGCGATTTTTGGAGAATATCGATATAATATTTTTGTCCTGCTCTGTCGGTGTGCGGTCTTTAACATGCGCAGAGATATTATTTTCTAAAAACTCTATGTCCTCTTCTTTCCAAACGCTCCAAAACTTTTTCCGTGTTCCGGTGGTTGCATATTTAACATTGTTTTTATTTGTAGCCATTACAACTTGTGCAAATTTGAAAAGTTGCGGTATATAATCCAATTGTTGATTTCTAACCATCTGTTCAACAGCTTGATCAACCGAAACAATCGGAGCTTTACATTCGATAACTCCAAACGGAATACCGTTTATAAACAACACGATGTCGGGACGGGCGTTATGCGCCTTGTCCCGACTTTCGACTTGATATTCCTCGGTTATATGGAATAGGTTGTTTTGGAAATTATCCCAGTCGATGTATTTTAAATTAAAGCTTAAACTTTTCCCGTCTCCAACGATTTCCGAATAGCTTTTACCCAGCAAAAGCGCATCAAAAATACGCTCGCTACATTTAACCAACCC
The DNA here is from genome assembly GCA_964368595.1 of uncultured Desulfovibrionaceae bacterium. Lineage (GTDB taxonomy): Bacteria > Desulfobacterota > Desulfovibrionia > Desulfovibrionales > Desulfovibrionaceae > CAYJAD01. The sequence continues at coordinate 245 of CAYJCI010000235.1, read as the reverse complement.
TTCGTTTAACGGCTCGTCTAAATCTTCAATTGCTCGTTCGATATTGGTGGCGGAAAATTCGTTTTCTATTCCGCCATAGGAATATCTATTTATCTTGCGAAGTTGTCCTCGCAAGATGTCTTTTAATATAACATTATACAAACCGCCACGTTGCAAAACGCAATCGTTTTGGGATATGTAGGTATAACCCAACGACTGTAGAAGTTCTATAGCCGGTTGTTGGCTTATATTTTTTTCAAGATAAA